>NZ_CP022522.1:3165000-3457500 GCF_002850255.1 Pseudoalteromonas sp. NC201 | reverse complement strand
CAGCTAGGAGGTTGGCTTAGAAGCAGCCACCCTTTAAAGAAAGCGTAATAGCTCACTAGTCGAGTCGGCCTGCGCGGAAGATGTAACGGGGCTAAACATACCACCGAAGCTACGGCTGCGAATATACCACCCAAACTATTTTAAGATTAACGTTGACGCACGAAGTGCCCAACGGTCAAGCGACCAACACGTTGAGTTGGCAAGAGATAGTTTCGGGGTATATTCGCGGGGTAGGGGAGCGTTCTGTAAGTGGCTGAAGGTGTGCCGGGAGGCATGCTGGACATATCAGAAGTGCGAATGCTGACATGAGTAACGACAAGAGGAGTGAAAAACTCCTCCGCCGGAAGACCAAGGGTTCCTATCCCATGTTAATCAGGGTAGGGTGAGTCGACCCCTAAGGCGAGGCTGAAGAGCGTAGTCGATGGGAAACGGGTTAATATTCCCGTACTCGGTATGAATGCGATGGGGGGACGGAGCAGGCTAGGCAAGCATGGCGTTGGTTGTCCATGTGAAAGGCTGTAGGCTGGTGACTTAGGAAAATCCGGGTTGCCAAGGCTGAGAGTCGAGACGAGCCACTAAGGTGGTGAAGTTGTTGATGCCCTACTTCCAGGAAAAGCCTCTAAGCTTCAGTTCATACTGAATCGTACCCTAAACCGACACAGGTGGTCAGGTAGAGAATACTAAGGCGCTTGAGAGAACTCGGGTGAAGGAACTAGGCAAAATTGTACCGTAACTTCGGGAGAAGGTACGCTCTTGTTTGTTAAGGACTTGCTCTGTAAGCAAACGAGAGCCGCAGTGACCAGGTGGCTGGGACTGTTTATTAAAAACACAGCACTGTGCAAAATCGTAAGATGACGTATACGGTGTGACACCTGCCCGGTGCCGGAAGGTTAATTGATGGGGTTAGCTTAGGCGAAGCTCTTGATCGAAGCCCCGGTAAACGGCGGCCGTAACTATAACGGTCCTAAGGTAGCGAAATTCCTTGTCGGGTAAGTTCCGACCTGCACGAATGGTGTAACCATGGCCACGCTGTCTCCACCCGAGACTCAGTGAAATTGAAATCGCAGTGAAGATGCTGTGTACCCGCGGCTAGACGGAAAGACCCCGTGAACCTTTACTACAGCTTGGCACTGAACATTGACCCTACATGTGTAGGATAGGTGGGAGGCTTTGAAGCAGAGACGCTAGTTTCTGTGGAGCCGACCTTGAAATACCACCCTTGTAGTGTTGATGTTCTAACTTAGGCCCCTGAATCGGGGTTGAGGACAGTGCCTGGTGGGTAGTTTGACTGGGGCGGTCTCCTCCCAAAGAGTAACGGAGGAGCACGAAGGTTTGCTAAGTACGGTCGGACATCGTACGGTTAGTGTAATGGTAGAAGCAAGCTTAACTGCGAGACAGACACGTCGAGCAGGTACGAAAGTAGGTCATAGTGATCCGGTGGTTCTGAATGGAAGGGCCATCGCTCAACGGATAAAAGGTACTCCGGGGATAACAGGCTGATACCGCCCAAGAGTTCATATCGACGGCGGTGTTTGGCACCTCGATGTCGGCTCATCACATCCTGGGGCTGAAGTCGGTCCCAAGGGTATGGCTGTTCGCCATTTAAAGTGGTACGCGAGCTGGGTTTAGAACGTCGTGAGACAGTTCGGTCCCTATCTGCCGTGGGCGTTTGAGAATTGAGAGGGGCTGCTCCTAGTACGAGAGGACCGGAGTGGACGAACCGCTGGTGTTCGGGTTGTGATGCCAATTGCATTGCCCGGTAGCTACGTTCGGAACTGATAACCGCTGAAAGCATCTAAGCGGGAAGCAGGCCTCGAGATGAGTTCTCACTTTGACTTAGAGTCAACTGAAGGGCCGTTGAAGACTACAACGTTGATAGGCGAGATGTGGAAGTGCTGTGAGGCATTAAGCTAACTCGTACTAATTACCCGTGAGGCTTAACCATACAACGCCAAAGTGGTTTATAAGCGACAGAAGTTAATAGACTAAAGTAGACAAAAGAATTTAATAGCTTTTCCGGATTTAAGAATTTGCTTGGTAAGCATAGCGTTTTGGACCCACCTGACTCCATGCCGAACTCAGAAGTGAAACAAAACAGCGCCGATGATAGTGTGGGATTTCCCATGTGAAAGTAGGACATTGCCAAGCACCTATTTAAAGAAAGCCCGATTCGAAAGAGTCGGGCTTTTTTGCTATTTGGGGTAAAGTACTTCCATGTAGCATCTCCCCTTCGCGCGTCCTTGCGCTCACTTCCTCGAACTGCGAAGCGGGGCTTCGGTTTCTCGTCACCCAAACTCAGAAGTGAAACAAAACAGCCGAAGGGTCGGCCGTAAGCGTCGCCTGAACCACACCTAGCTACTGAATACGCTCAGCCTATAAAGTACAACTCTGACCTCAATTCGGAGCTGACCATGCCTAAACACAAAACCGCAGAGCAATGGCTGCAACTTATCGAACAACAGGAACTCAGTGGTTTGTCTGTCAGTGACTTCTGCACGCAGCACAACCTTAGTACCAAGTCTTTTTATAATCGCCGAAGTAAACTTCGCACTAAAAAACCACCTGAGTCATCTTTTATTGCCGCTAAGCCTGCTGCATCTGAGTCCGTTTCTCTGCCTGAGTTGTTACAGCTCAAGCATGGTCAGAATACGGTGTTGTTGCCATCAAACACAGATGCTCTGTGGTTGGCTGCACTGCTCAGGGCGCTGTCTTGATCTGCTGGCACAATGAGTCTGTTTACTTGCACCGCCAGCCAGTAGACTTTCGTAAATCCATCAATGGCCTCTCGGCGATTGTTGAGCAAGAAATGGCAGCACACGCGATGAGCGGTCAGGTGTTTGCGTTTTGCAATAAAAACAAGGACAAGCTGAAGGTGTTATATTGGGATAAAACCGGCTTTGCCTTGTGGTACAAGCGCCTTGAAAAAGACAAGTTTAAATGGCCCGACAAAGAAGACGATGACGTCATTACACTCAGCGCCGAACAATGGCAGTGGTTATTGTCTGGCTTATCGGTCATTGCCCACAAGCCGCTCAGCTATGGTTATAACGTATGATCATAACAGGGGTTTTTAGATCACGAATTAATCTAAGCTATTAATTTAAAAACAGTTACTCTGTTGATACAGTAGACTGTATGAAAGAAATGAATAAACTGCCTGATGATCCTCAGCAGTTGAAGCAGATCATTGCTCAGCTTCAGGCGCGTAATAACTACCTCGAAGAACAATTCAGACTGGCCCAGCAAAAACGCTTCGGGGCCAGCAGTGAGTCGCACCCTGCACAAGCTGACTTGTTCAATGAAGCCGAAACGCTGGTTGAAGAAGCACCTGAGCAAGACGTGGAAACCATCGAATATCAGCGCAAAAAGCCGACACGTCAGCCACTGCCAAAAGATCTGCCCCGCGAACGTGTTGTGCATGACATCGACAACAAACAATGTGACTGCTGTGGCGGTGAGCTGCACAAAATGGGCGAGGATGTGAGCGAAAAGCTGGAGTTTATCCCGGCCCAGGTCAAAGTCATCGAACATGTCAGACCAAAATACAGCTGCCGGCACTGTGAAAAAACACAAACCCGGGTTGAGATAAAACAAGCCCCAGTCCCACCGAGCCCGGTCCCGAAAGGTATTGCCACGGCCAGTTTGCTGAGCCAGATCATCACCAGTAAATATCAGTATGGCTTACCGCTGTATCGGCAGGAAAGCCTGTTCAAACAATATGGTATCGCACTGAGCAGGCAAACCATGGCGGATTGGGTGATCCGCTGCGCCAGTTTATTCAAGCCGCTCTATGACAGGCTGCACGAAGTGTTGCTACAGCAACCGGTACTGCACGGCGATGAAACCACGGTTAAGGTGGTGAAAGAAGACAAACAGACCGGTTACATGTGGCTGTATTGCAGCGGCACGGACTCGCCTGTGGCAGAGGAAAGCATCCCCAATATTGCCCTGTTCGACTATCAGAATAGTCGTGCGGGTCGCTGTCCTGTGGCATTTTTACAGGGCTACAACGGCTATCTGCAAGTTGACGGCTATGCAGGCTATGAGCAAACGCAGGCGACACTGGTTGGTTGCTGGGCGCACGCAAGACGCAAGTTCAAAGAAACCGCAGATGCGCAGGCCAAGGGTAAAACTGGTAAAGCGAACTGGGCGCTCAACCATATTCAAAAGTTATATCGAGTTGAGACTGCAAACAAAACAGCAAGCGCAGAGGAGCGGCAGGCTGCACGGGTACAACAAAGCGCACCGCTGCTGGCCCAGTTTAAAACCTGGTTAGATAAATCAGCACAAACGGTGGTACCAAAATCGAAGCTGGGCGAGGCCGTCCACTATACGCTAAGGCAGTGGCCGAAACTCATTCGCTACCTCGATGACGGACATCTAAAGATAGACAACAACCGGGCAGAGCGCGCTATCAAACCGTTCGTCATAGGGCGAAAGAACTGGCTGTTTAGCTTCACCACAAGTGGCGCTGAGAGTAGCGCAATCCTCTACAGCGTGATCGAAACAGCCAGAGCAAACGGCCACACCCCATTCGATTATGTGATGCATTGCTTAAACGAATTAGCCCAGCCACAGTACGATATCGACAGTTTACTGCCCTGGCATGTTAGCCTCTAGGTGTAGTTAGCCGTACGCTTACGGTCGGCCCCGGTCAATGATAGTGTGGACCACCCATGTGACTCTCTATTTAAAAAATGAGAACATCCTACTTCGTAGCGAGCCAGGGCCAAATAAGAGGTTGATGAAAAGCGTTCATCCATGAACTTCATCGACATTCGAACATCCATGTACATCAAAACCCGTTGCAGCAATGCGACGGGTTTTTTGCTATGTGTGATTTAAAAACCTCGCGAGGTAAACTCGCTCCTACCACAGTATAGGCACAGTGCAACATGGTAGGAGGTGGTTCACCCGCCGATGGGTTGTAATGAAGTTCCGGCAAAAAACCATGTACATCAAAACCCGTTGTAGCAATGCGATGGGTTTTTTGTTGTTTGGGGTATAGAAAATCTCGCGAGGTAAACTCGCTCCTACCACCGAATACACAGCATTGTGGGAGTGCACGCATCCATGCGTTCATTTCCTGAGTTGCTAAACTGCGTTTCTGAACTTGATTATGAAAAGACGACGGTTTTATTGCCGTTAATGAAAAGCTTATGCTCGCAGGCTAATTGTAACGCGTTACAAAATACTGTTTTTTCAATGTCTCTACCGATTTTTGCCATCTCCTCGGCATTTTGAGCATGACTAACTTGCGTGACATTTTGGGCAATAATAGGCCCTTCATCTAATTCATCATTAACAAAGTGAGCAGTAGCACCAATAATTTTCACGCCACGTTCAAATGCCTGATGGTAGGGTTTTGCACCGATAAAGGCTGGCAAGAATGAGTGGTGGATATTAATAATTTTCCCGTCAAAGCGTGAGACAAATTCCGGTGTTAAGATCCGCATATACTTTGCCAAGCCAACAATATCAGGATCATATTGTTCGATTAAGTCGGCCATTGCACTGTCGTGTTCAGCTCTACTCAACCCTTCATGTGATACCAGATGAAAAGGAATACCAAAGCCTTTAACAAGGGGTTCCAACGTATCATAGTTTGCGATAACTGCTTGTACTTCAATATTGAATGCTTGTTCATATTGTTTAAGCAACACGCCGCCTAAGCAGTGCGCTTCCTTCGTCGCAAGCAGCACCACTTTTGTTCGTTCTTGTCCGTATAGGTTTAATTTGGCGCCAGTTGGTAATGACTGACGAAGTTGTGTCAGAAAGTTATCACTGGGTGTGCCTGTGATCTCTGTACGCATAAAGAAGCGCTGTCCTTCTTTATCTACAAATTCGTTATTACGCGTGATGTTTAGGTCGTGCTCATGGCAAAGGCTCGTGATCTTCGCGATCAGTCCTATGTCATCTTTGCACTCTGTCGTTAGTATGTAACTCATTTCCTCATTCCAATTCGTCCAAGCGAACTTTCAGAATACTGCTAATTGGCAGTGAGATAAATGCTTACCAACAAAAAACTTTGGCCAATTTTATTTGACCACGACAGATAAAATGTCACGTCTTAAAAAAAAGCACTAAGTGTTGAGAAAGTTCACTTCAAAATACGTGATCAACCTTTTTAAGGTTGGTATTACTGTGATGACTAATCGTGAATTCGTTTGCAACTTTTGTTGCTTTTACTACCTCAGGATATTAGATGAGAACTTTTACATTCCGCCTCTATATATTACTACTTTGTGGTTTTTTATCTGCATGTAATGACACTAATCCAGAAAAAAATGAACAAAACACTAAAGCAAGTTATAAAGTGGTCACAACTTATACTGGGGCTGGGTCGATAGTTCCTGAGAGTCTAAATATAGAAGCGGGTTCCTCTGCCACCTTTGAGCTGAGGCCTGACGAAGGGTATTACCTTGCAGATGCTACGGGGTGTCACGGTTTTTTGGACAAGGAGAAGCTTAATTATCATGTCAATAATGTGAATGACAGTTGCAGTATTGACGTTTCATTCAAGCCTTTAAAGTTATCTATAAAAATAAATCTTCCAGAAGGTGCAAGTTTGACGCTGGATAAATCTGACTACTTTTACGGTGATGGTCTTTCTGCTCAACTGATATTGGATGCTAGTCATAAAGTAGAGAGTATAACTGGCTGTCAAGGTCAATTAGTCGGAGAGTATTATCAAGTAGCTAAACTTGTAGAAAGTTGCGAAATATCACTCAAAACCTTAACACCAAAACGAACGTTTACTGATGAAAAAAGCGGTCAGCAACTTCAAGTTAAGGTTCTAGATAATGCTGGAGTTATTGCTACAAGCAGCCAAGGAATTATCTCAAAAGATGAACCAAACTTGCCAGCGATGAGTAACGATATTGTACTGCCATTCCAGTTACTTGCGATAGATATTGCAACAACTCCGGGTGCAGATGTCTTAGTTGAACTAACTTACCCAAGTGCAGTTTCAGAGCAATCTCGTTACATTAAGAGCGATGGGGAAACGTGGTATTTTATGCCTACTGAATTCGCCCAGCTTGCTGCTGATAAGCGTAGTATTGTTTTACATCTCCAAGATGGTGGTTATGGTGATAGTGATGGAGTTGCCAATGGGATAATTAAAGATCCCGGGGGTATAGCAGAATTACAAAAAATAATAGTACAAGGCATTGCTTATGAAGGTGGTAGTATTTCACCTAACACACAAACTGTTAGCTATGGCGACTCAACGATTTTCACGCTTTCGCCTGATGAGGGCTTTGGGATAAGTGATGTTACAGGATGTAGTGGTACTCTGACGGGCAACACATACACTACCGGTATGGTTACTTCTGCTTGCCAAGTCAGCGCTAGCTTTAGTCCGCACACTTTCAACGTAGATGCTAGTGCAGGTGAGGGCGGTGGTATTTCACCCAGCACACAAACGGTAAGCTATGGAGATAGCGCCACTTTTACTCTTGTGGTAGATGAAGGCTATGAAATAAGTGGAGTAACAGGATGCAACGGCACGCTTACTGACAACACCTACACCACTGGCGTGATAACGTCTGCTTGCCAAATCAACGCTAGCTTTAGTCAACAAACTTTTACTGTGGATGCGAGTGCTGGTGAAGGCGGTGGTATTTCACCTAGTACACAAATTATTAATTATGGTGATACTACCCGCTTTACTGTAACACCTGCTGTTGGATTTAGCATCGCTGAAGTATCTGGGTGTAACGGAACACTTGTTGGCAATGTTTACACGACTGGTCGTATTACCTCAATTTGCCAAATCAGTGCGAACTTTACCCAAGGTTTGCTTACTGTTACGGCAACAGCAAGCGCAGGCGGGAGTATTTCACCCAGTACTCAATCGGTCAGCTATGGTGACACTGCAAGCTTTACCGTTACGCCTGACGATGGCTTTGCAATCGCTAGCGTATCTGGCTGTGGTGGTGTGTTAACTGGCAATACCTATACCACAGGAATAATTACGTCAGCTTGTCAAATCAGTGTGAATTTCAGTTTAGGAAGTTTTGATGTAACCAGTTCCGCGCTGGATGGTTATGGCGTGTCACTTTCTAGTGATGGTGAAAGTTGGCGTGAACTGATAGCTAACGGTACTCGGTTAGAAAAGCGTGCTAATTCAACTTTACAACAAATATATATAAAACTGGATGAACAAGTCTTTGTAACCAGTTGTGAAGTAAGTAATTGTGTGATCACTCCCTTTACATTATTAAAAGCCTATATCGCACAAGCATTTTCTACGAATCAAGCACAATACAGCACTCAGCTCATTAATGAAGTGTTGGGTGTCACCGCGGATCCGTTTATAAGTCAAACGACAAACGAAATGGATAGGGTGAAGTTTGCCAGCTGGGTTACTGAGTCTAGTTTATTGAATGTCATCACTACCTCAGCAGGAGATGCGCTCGACAGCTATCTAGATAGCGACGCTGTAAAACAACTATTTCCGCTTGGCAAAGTAAGGCAAATCGAAACCGTTGCCATTGAAGTGGGGGAGCCCCCGAGCTTGGATGAAGGCGAAACTGCGCAGGTCTTTTCTGTTGCAACACAGCAAACAAGTGAGCAACAAGGTAGTACTTCAGGTTATTTGTCAGACTATGTATTACAAACTTCATCTGTGGATGCACAACGCCAAGAGGTCACAACAGACATTATTTATCTTGGTTTTAATGTAGGTCGTTGGCGCGGACAACTCAATGCTGAAACACACTCATTAACCAGTGTTTTTTTGCTTAATCCGACTTGGCTGTTTTTACCTGAAATTGAAAAAACAGAAATTGCGGAAAAACTACTTGTCAGCTCAACATTCAGCCAAGCCATCACACTTTATCAAAGCATGGTTAGCTCTGGTGATTTTGTCTCTATGGATGACTATACCGCATTGCTAGAGCAAGCCGTTTTGGTACTGCCTGAGTTAGCTAATCCACAACTCAATGTTATTTCTAGCGCTGCAACCAGCTCATACCAAATGAGTGAGTCGTCTTCTGCTATCCATAGTGCCAAACCACAGCACGCTAGAGCGCTACAAGCCGCGCAGCAATGTCAACCGGATTTAAAGCCTAAGCCATTGATTTCAAGCGTACTGATTGACCCGTTAACGTTCGAAAACAAATCTTGCGATGAAACTGTAATCAATTCACGCTTGGCGGTTTGGTATGGCTGGGCAGATAGCGAGACACTGCTTACAAATTCCTTTTGGCAAGAGCTCAGTCACTCACAAATGATCACACCCAAAGAGTTGCTGCGAGTGACGGCTGAGTCGTCACCAGTTACGGTTGAAGTGGGTAAAGAGTATTCGTTATATAAATCACACCCAAATCGTTTAATTTCCAAACCCGGTGTTTTTAATACGGCACGTGGCGTTTCTTTCGTATTTAAAATTATTTTTGGCATGCCGGCCGTTGTTAATAACCAACTCACCGAGAAGATTAAAGCCGTGGCGAAAAAAGCGACAGAGTTTAAAAAGACCTATGAACCGGTTATTACGTTATCAGAGGGGGTAATTGCCTCTTACCAATTGTTATTTGAAGCATTTGAAACCCAGTTAAAAGGTCCAGATTCAAATACTGCATTGTATCTAGGCGCAACCAAAGCGCTAAATAACATACAGCTGGGTTTAGATATATTACAAAAGGTGATAGACACAGGTGCGAATGATGACAACCAGTTTGAGCAGGTTGACTTAAAAGCCTTGTTCGCTGAAATGAAGAACAAAATTAAAAAACGTAATAACTACAAGGTGACTCGACATAGCAAAACCGCAATTCAAATGGCGGTGTTTTATGGCTTGTTGGAGTTTGAAAGTATCGATGGGTATGTGGATATCGGTGGTATCAGGCTTCCCACAAAAGCAGTGGCATACCGTTTAGCCTTGTATGGCTTTCGTAAAGCTTCCTCAGAGGAAGTGATTGTACTTGAAAAGCAGCTCGCGACGGCTGGATTATCAGCAGCTGATATCAAAGCGGTTGTGAATTTAAGCGCAGTAAAAATCAAGGGGCACTTTGCTAAATTATTGACTGATCCTAAATTCAGGAAAGCCTTTTTAGAAACACTCACTGATGTTGACTCTATCGGAAAGGGCGCGGTCGCAACACTCAAGAGTTTGGCATCTGCAACACTCCATAACAAGGATGAAATACTCAAAGCGGTAGTGACGGCGCTACTAGAGAGCACGGCAAATAAGATTTCAAGCAATTTAATCCCCACCATTATTAAAAGTATGGGGCCCCAGAAGTATGCTCAACTAATTTTATCTGGCGCAGATCTTGGTGTCTTTGCTGCAGATCTTGCGATGAAGCCCGATTTGCTTAAATACACAACTAAAGCATGTGATGATAACGCTGAAAAAGTCTGCTTTGCAGCGGTTGCTCCACCGGTAGAAATATTGCCGTATGTTGTGGCTGTTGAGGACACCAGAGATAACAGCGCAGTTTATTTGCTCGATAGCTCAAATGCACTGCACAATAGTGTTATTAATAATAGCGAGGCACAGCACGATGACCATAGCTGGCCAGATGGTAAAGGGGTATTCGGGAGTAATATCAATTATCTTGCCGCAACTCCAATCAATAATAACAACAAGAACAGTGCAATTTTAGCGTTAACGGGGGCAAAATTAAGCTACGAATTTGATGCCTATATTGCACCTCATCAATTTGAAGCATTTCAGACGTTTATTAAGGGTATGAAAGCCGAGCATCGCAAACTTGAGTTTGATTGGTTTGTTCATCCATATAAAAACCAATATTGGCAAGAAGCACTTGATGATTTCATCCTTGAGCGCAGCGAAGTTAATGCGCTAAATAACAATTATGTACAAGTACAAGTTGATGCGGCTGAATACGACTGCGACTTGAACAAAACTGGACTACTAAGCCGTAAATGTAAAGACGTGATCATTCGGGCCAAAGCATCCGAGCTCACGAATCCGATTTTAAAGCAGTATGTAAGTACGTTGGAGCTAGTTAATCAGCAGCAAGAAGCTGCGCTGCAAGTCGATACGGACAACCTAGCCTTTTTAAGTTTTACTAAAGCGGCCAAAAAAGCCGATTTTGCGGAAGTGGCGACATTCTCAAGTCCAGGTGTGCGCTATGTAAGCTCAAATATGAAGCTTGGAGATGCCACTTGGCAAACTGGGGTCAATGTGTTTGTGGTGCCAGATTACAGCAAACATGATGACAGCCACTTGTCCCATCAACAAACCTTTATTAACCAATCTACGCTGTATTACAGCGAACCAAGTAACGCGCAGTATTTGGGGGTTAGACTAGATCGAAGCAGCAGTCCATATAACTACTTTGGTGGCGATACATTAACAAAGGACTATCGTATTGATAACCAAGCCTATTACCCAGTCATCTTGGCTAAGCATCAACAAACGAATGAGATAATTTACCTGCAGCACCCTGCGGTGCACGTAAACGGAGCTTCTGAGGATCTCATCAAGCTACATGGTTTGCCCGATGGCTACCGCGCAATAAGCGTATTTTTGTACGACTCGGTATTTGCAAGCTACCTAAATAGCGTTGATGGTGACTTTGTTACTTGGTTTAAAAAGCGCAGGCCAGAAAATCACACACTAATAAATAGCGCCAAAGCTCAGCCAGTTGCATATAACCAATTTGCAGGCCAGCCTTATCTTCGTGTTGACTTAAATAACTCTGAAATCAATCGCGTAGAAATTACGGATGAGCTCAATCCACCTCAAGATACAGATGGTGATGGTGTTGCTGATGAGTGGGATAGTTTTCCACAACATAGCCGTTTTGCTTTTGATAGTGATGGTGATGGAATGGCAGACGCGTGGGAAGTATTATATGGTTTTGACCCTTATAGCACAGAGCCTGATAACGGTAAGGGAGCAAATGAAGACTTTGATGAAGACGGTTATTCCAACTTAGCCGAATTTATCAAAACACTGACATTACCAGCAAATTATACAGGCTATGACCCAACGACTAAAACTGCGCAGTGGCAGCAACAAATTTCACCCCTAAGTATTCAACCAAGTCAAACGATCACCAATCTGTTGGCCGACTTTATTACCTTATATGGCAATCAACAGGTTGAGCAACTCACCTTTAGTTGGCCTGAACAAAGCACTTTGGCATTGCCGCAAGCAACCTTGTCTGCTGATAGGTCAAGCTTGTCGTTTACTATTCCTGCAAGTTGGCCAAATAATACCAGCTTCACGCTAAATTTGCAGGCACAGCTTAGTTCGGGTGAAATGGTAGTGCGTCAAGTGCTAGCGGATGGCGACGCAACGCCTGAAATCTTTGAATATACACCACTGACGCTAACAACGTTGGGCGATGGTTTTGACGGCTTTGATTATCCCATTGGTAACCGAGGTTTAGACCAAAGCGGTAACCCAATTCCATTTAGCGAGCATATGGCGGATGAATTAAACCACAGTTATAGCCAAAACTTAGTGACTGACAATCATACTCGTCTCAACTTGGCGACGACTCAGTGGTATAACGCGCAAGATGTAGGCTCATTTTTAGGCAATTATGGTGGAACGCTATTTGGTGGCGTTCACCCCGGTGAAGACTGGAATAACGGCGCTGGCGCTGATGATGCCGGAGAAGTAGTGTTTGCAATCGCCAATGGAGTCATCACGCATTTGCAATCTACCTACCAAAGTGGTTATCAAACGGGTGGTTATACCATGGTGATTGAACACACGCTGGCGGACGGGGAGCAAGTCCACAGTGTGTATACCCATATAACCGCACACGCCGAAGTCACTGGCACGTTAAGTGCCAGTACAGCTGACTTTCATTTGCAAGTTGGCGATACGGTAAACCGGGGTGATACCATCGCACGAATAGCCACAGGCATGACAGCAGTTTCACCGCACCTGCACTTTGAGCTGCGCAGCATTGCTCCAGGCACAGACATTTATCCCAACGACAATGGTATAGGTTATTACAGTCACGACGGTAAAAAGCATGCAAGCATGACAGCAGCGCAAATTGTCACGGCATTTAACCGGATGAAAAACGATGAAGGCTTGCTCGACCCCTCCGACTTTATTGATTTTAACCGCAGTGGCGTAACTGGGCGAGTGAACAACATCGTAGTTAGCCACCCGCCCAAATTGGGTGAGCAATTTACGCTAATTATTAACGGTCGCAACTTGCCAACCAGTGTGGCTGCGGCGGTACATGATGCGACCTGTGGTCCGTTATTCTATATAAGCAGTGATAAAGTTAAACTAGACTGCACCCCGAATAAAGTGGGCAAGCTTTTTGTCTATGTAAAGCAAACTTCAGGCGGTGTGTATTTGCATGGGGCGGGGAACTTATGGCTAGATGTTGCAGAGTCAGAAAGCTGGGTACTTGGCGTCGAGTTTGCTGACATCCACTTTGCTCAGTGTGTACGCGAGCACGTAAATAGCCAGCAAGTCACTCGCCTTGCCGACTTAACTGCGCTGAATTGCAGCGGTCGTGGTATCAGCTCGGTGGCTGAGCTTAGCCACCTAACCGGCCTGGTCAGTTTAAATCTAAGTCATAACACGATTACGACTATTAATCTGGATGGTAATTTAGCCTTGAGCAATGCGGATTTACGTGGCAATCCATTTACTCAAGTCACTCTTACTTACTTAGCCAGTGTTACCCATATTGCCGACTTAAAATATCACAATACCGCTCCGCCATCCGGTGGCACCGGCAAACTCAACGACACGGGTATTACCTGGTGCGCCGATGGTAGCACCAACAACCTAGACTGCCCAGTATCGGGCTATAAAGGCCAAGATGCCGAGCACGGTCGCGATGCTCTGGCTGCTAAAGGGCAGTTGCAAAAAGTTGGTGGCGGTAAAGGAGGCTTTGACTTTACCAAGCTCGATGCCAATGGTAACCCGCTGCCTGAATCGGCAAGCCAGTGGTCGTGTGTAAAAGACAACCACACAGGGTTAATCTGGGAAGTTAAAACTAACGACGGCGGTTTGCATGACAAAGACGACCGCTATAACTGGTATAACCCAGACAGCAATACCAATGGCGGTCACCCCGGATACCAAGATGACGATGGTGATATTTGTTATGGCTATAACGAAAACAATGAAGCCACATATTGTAACACCCATGCCTATGTTGAACGGGTAAATACCCAAGGCCTATGTGGTGTCAGTGACTGGCGATTGCCTAACAGAGAAGAGTTACGTTCAATCATCGATTACAGCACTACGCATCCAGCAATAGATACCAATTACTTTCCTCAAACACTAAGTGGTTGGTATTGGTCGAGCTCGCCCTATGCCAACGGCAATAGCTACGCGTGGAGCGTCTATTTCTATTATGGCAACGGCGGCAACTACAGTAAGTACTACTACAAGTTACACGTTCGATTGGTTAGAGCCGGACAGTAATTGGCTTTTGGATTAAGTGAAATGAGCTATAAGCTATGTAGCTGGAGCCGGCGCCGCTCAATAACATCCATGTTATCGCGGCAATGGTGCATCCCTGCCACCGTAGGCGCGATTTTATATCGCGCTGTGTTGCGTTGGGGTGATAAGCGCTATAAAACCGCGGCTACGGACGTATTGGATTAATGCTGCAATATAAAATAATGAGGAAATAACTTATGAAAATATCAACTGGATTAATAACCGTGCTTCTGATGTCTGGGCTGCTAGCCACGCAGACCGTTTCTGCTGACTGTCGCGATGATATAACCCCTTTAACCCCAACTAGCCGTTTTACCCTTAACGAAAACGGCACGGTAACCGATACTCAAACTGGGCTTATGTGGATGCGCTGTAGCTTAGGGCAAACTTGGGGTAGCACAACTTGTACTGGAGATGCATTTCGGTACAATTGGGTTCAAGCCTTGAACGCACCAAAAAATAATAACTTGGCGGGCTTTACTGACTGGTATTTGCCAAATATTAAAGAGCTTAGCTCAATCGTAGAAACCTCCTGCTTTTACTCTTCAATAAATCAAACCGTGTTTCCCGGTACACCAAGTGACGCTTATTGGTCAAGCTCGCCAGCTGCCTTCCCCCATCGAGCCGTGTGGGTCGTCGATTTTCAATATGGGTTCGATGGCCTTCACGCTGGTGGCAACCATCTGTACGTTCGATTGGTTAGAGCCAACGCCGCTCAATAACATCCATGTTATCGCGACAATGGTGCGTCCCTGCACGGCTCAGTAATTGGCTTTTGGATTAAATGAAATGAGCTATGAGTCATGTGGTTAGAGCCGGCGTCGGTCAGTAACATCCATTTTATCGTTGCAAGGGGGCATCCCTGCACGGCTCTGTGTAATCGGATAATCCGCTATATATTCAGTACTTAACTTGGCATGTTAGTTTAAAATGTGACTGGTATACCACAACTTAGTTAGAGCCTCTCGAACAGGGGGGTTGTTCATCGAAGACTTGTTGAGCAACTTCGAGTCGAAATTCAGGAGAATTAGTTGGACGAGTTCTTTTTGTCATGATTGCAACTAATCCGTTATGGTGATTTTATCACCTCTAATCAGGTGACCAAATTTATAGTGCTACTGCACTTTATTTTTAGCATGCTAAGGAGGATTTGTGGGCTCGGGCGAAATGTCACTTAAATAAGTATGGTAAATAAATGTTCAATAATTTCTGTGAGGCTAAAATCTAGCGAAAAGAAAACTCTGATTGAATATAAAGCGGCTATATGCCTATGTTCAATTTACGCTTTCTATTGCCCTTACATTGGGTGTAAGGGCTGTATTTTATACGCTAAAGGCTTTGCACCTCATCTAAACGCTTTTGGACGATTTCAATTAAATGGCTGTCCTGACCATATTGTTTGGTAAAGATGTTTATCGCTTCTCTCCCGTAAGCTATAGCTTGTTCTTTATTTCCCAGTGCTTGGTATACAGGTATACTATTCACTAACACAAGCCCTCTTCTTGGGTGTTCTTGACCATACTCTTGATTGATTAACTCAAGCAGATCTATAAATGCACTTTTCGCTTTTTCATATTGCTGAGTATTTCGATACACAAGGGCTAATCCATTTAATGCGCCTACTTCTAAGTGTGCATCGCTATGCTGGAGCTGTTTGTGGATAGCGAGTGCCTGTTGGAAGTTAGCTTGGGCTGCATCATGTTGTTTTAAGTCCAGTTGTGCATTGCCAAGGTAAGTGTGAGCAAAACCAACATCGGTATGCGGCTCGACATAGAATTGCTGAAGTACATCTTTTGCCTCGGTGAGCATATCAATTGCTTTTTGAGTTTGCTTAAGCTCCGAATAAGTATTTGCAATGTTACTCATTTGTTCCGCAATGATAGGGTGTTTCTTGCTATATATTTCAATGCTTTGGTTGAGCGCTGGCAATGCATATTCTAGAGACTCTTGATATTTACCAATATTGTGCAAGGCAATTGAAACTTCATGTTGAGCATTAGCGATGCTGCTCAAGTCTTCTGGGTAGTGTGTGGTTAATATTTTTAAAACTTGCATTCGCAGTTTTATTGAGTCTTGGTAGCGTGAGAGGTTCAGCAGGTTGATCGCTTGATCAGCGAGTATTTCGGTTTTTTGCTTATGATCGAGAACATAGTTTAATGCTCTGTTATAAAGGGTATCAGCAGATTTATAGTTTTCCAAACCGACTTGGATGCGGCCTTTTAATAAATAATAGCGAGCCAACGCCGACTCGCTTTTGGGTTTACTGCTCAGTAACTCATCAGCTTCGCTGAACTGACTGAGCTGAATACTGTTCTCAGCAATTTCACTGATTAACCAAAAATCGGACTTTTGCTGGTTAGTACTAATAGAAAGAGCTTGCTGGTATGCAACGTTGGCACTCTCATACTCACCTAATGCCGTTAATGAGTCGCCAATTTTTTTGTTTAGTCGATATTGAATAGTCGGATTATCACTAAATTCTAAAATGGTCTTTTTTTGCTGTTTTATGAGTAAGTCTTTAGCGAGAATAGGTTTCCCAAGGTTAACTTCTGGATTGCTTTGATTAAAGGTATCGAACATAAATTCTAAAGCATGATTAGCCAGCTTCTGTTCTTTTTCAAGCGCGCTATTTTGTTGCCATAACGCTGTACTGAAAGCAACTAGAGAGATAATAAAGCTAACACCGAGCATCGACGTTACAGGGTTGCGGCGAATAAACTTGTTACCGCGATAGATATGACTGCTCTTTAAACTGATGGGTTCAATATTACAGTATCGCTCTATGTCTTGTGCTAAAGCCATGACATTGGTATAGCGCTGACTTTTTATATCACAGGCGTGGGCAATGATACTTTTTAGTTCTTCACATTCTGTTGCAAGACTACGCTCAAGCACTTTACCCAAGCTATACACATCACTTTGCGTGGTTAATGGC
Organism: Pseudoalteromonas sp. NC201; assembly: GCF_002850255.1. Lineage (NCBI taxonomy): Bacteria > Pseudomonadati > Pseudomonadota > Gammaproteobacteria > Alteromonadales > Pseudoalteromonadaceae > Pseudoalteromonas > Pseudoalteromonas sp. NC201. The sequence continues at coordinate 3,440,155 of NZ_CP022522.1, read as the reverse complement.
TCTCCAGCAAGCTGCTCTGGGCTAGCGTAGTCTCTACTTAGTCCATTGATATATGCTGAATAGGTTGCGTTACTTTGCTCGCTTAGCGTATGAGCTACGCCAAAGTCTACTAATTTTGGCTCGCCGAGTTTATCGACAAGCACATTCTCGGGCTTTAAATCACCATGAATAATTCGGTTTTGGTGAGAGTAGCTTACTGCATCACATATTTTAATCAGCAGCTTGAGTATGTCGTCATCAGTTCGCGTGGCACAAAACTGCTGTAAAGGTTCGCCCTCTATATATTCCATGATTAGGTAAATTAAGCCACTTTCTGTTGTGCCAACGTCGTACACTTTAGCAATATTGGGGTGGTTTAAGCGGGCCAAATATTGCGCTTCTTTAAACGCGAGTTCTTTTGAGGTTAATAAAGTGATTGATGGCGCAATAATTTTAATAGCGACTTGTTGTTCTAGTTGGCCGTCGCAGCGCTCAGCAAGATACACCACCCCCATACCGCCCGAGCCCAGTAACGTTTTGAGTTTAAAGTGTTGGATCTGTTCACCGGTGAGTGAAAGCAAATCTTTATCTGTATCTAAAGTATCTACTTGAGTCGCAATGATATTGCTAAACAGAGTTTGTTGCACATTTTGTTCATGTGCTGCAATTAATGCCGTTACTTCATCTCTCAGTTGTGGTGACAATTCAACTATGCTATTTAAGCCCGCGGTCAGGTTTTGAGAATAATTGTCAAGTAAGTGATCAAATACGCTGAGCGCATCATTAAAAGTCATAGGGCTTCCTTTATTATTTTACGCATTTACCCTGATAAAGGCTTTTGCGGCTTTGAGCTCTCTATAAACAGTCGCTGTTGAAATATTAAGTTGTTGAGCCAATTGCTCAGGCTCGAGGCCCAAAAAATAATGCTGTGAAAAAATATCTGCTTTTGTTGGGTGTTGTTTCGCAAGTAGTGAAAGGGCACTATCTAGTGCTAGATATTGATCAGGAGGTGCCTCTGTGGCTTCTTCAATCCAATAAGTAGGTGGTGTTCTCTTTTGTGCTTTTAATTTGCGAATTTCATCTCGTAGCATATTACGTACAAAAAGGCTTAAGTAGCGATTAAAGTGTGTCTTATGCTCAATGCCATAGCTTGGAGGGATCAATTCCATTAAGGATTGGTGCAAAAGGCAGGTAGTATTAGGTAAATGGCTCAGGATGAATGTCGCGTCCACTTGTTTCTTATGTGCTTCAAGGTGCAAACTACACACGGTTTTTAAGTGGTTATAAACTAAGACTTTAAGCTTTTTTTCACTTTCTTTGCAGCCTCTTTGCCAATCGGCCAGCAGTGCAATGATATCCATACGCATTCCCTATCTTGTTATTACTTCATTATCCTAGCAACAAATAGGTATCAAATGTAATTAATTTCTAGCTGGCAGAAAAAATCTCACAGGTTTTTCGTTAAGACGATTTTTGTCAGATAGTTCAACAGTGAAGCTATCACTTAGGTGTAACTGCATCGCAATGAAAGCACGTAAAGAACCGTGTTGCGTTACTTTAAAGGACCGAGGAGGGATATCCATGAAAAATAGATTTACGTTGAGTTGTATTGCCTTGGGTTTGCTATTGGCAGGTTCTGGCTCTGATGATTCATCTCCAGACAGTCCAAATAATGATAATTTAGGGGATAAGACCACTGATAGAAGAGATTTCGGATGTGACTGTTGATGAGTTGTTTATTGCACAGCACAAGAGCCAGTTTAGTTTAGTGATGACTGTGAAGGGAGAGATTTTTTATACAGCCGAACAAGTTAGCGACTTCGTAGAAGCTGAAAATCAATTACTGGCACTGGCATCACACTAGTTCTTGCTTAGCTTTACAATAATGGTAAAGCTTTGATATCCGAGACTAAAGCCTAAGTTTATTTAGGCTTTTTTGATCACCGTCCATGGTTGAGCAGAGCTTTGAGTTTTGCTGGCTTTACTGGCTTAGACAGGTAATGGATCTGCTCACTTTTAGCGGCGATTTTTACTTCTTCATCCCTCACGGCGGTAATTAAAATAGCTGGAACCGTATTTTGCCATACGATGCGTAGCGATTTGATCAAAGAGATCCCATCACAGTTATCGTTAAGTTGGTAATCCATTAAAATAACATCTGGTGCGGGATTGTGTTTTGCGTAAGCAAGCGCGTCCTCTACTTTGTAAAACAGCTGATAGTGGCAATGCCATTTATCTAGCAGGCTCGCCATGGCTTCTAGGTTTTTCGGGTCGTCATCAACCGCGATGACATTAAGTTGAGTTTTGCTTTGCGGTTTTTGGCTAATATCTTCTTTTACTTGGAGTAAATCCACATTGCCATAGGGTATGTCTATGGCAAAGCGGCTGCCTTGATTGACAACCGAGTTCACTGAAATTGTGATGGATAAGAGATCGCATAGACGCTTTACAACACCAAGCCCAAGCCCAATACCTTTATTATCGCCCGCTTGAATACGATAAAAATCGTTAAATATCTTATTTTGCTCATGGTTTGAAATACCAGGACCGGTATCCCATACTTCAAGCCTTAAACTATGTTTACGGCATCGACAGGCGATAAGTACTTTGCCACTTTCGGTATATTTAACGGCATTGGAAACTAGATTTTGAATGATCCGGCGTAGGTAAGTGGTGTCGCTATGTACAATGCTGTGGGAGCTTCTCACCTTAAGTTCGAGACCTTTCTCTTTTGAAATGATGGCATACTCATTTGCCAGTGGTAATAAGATATCGTCAATGTTGAAGTGCCTAGGAGTGGGCTTCATTGCACCTTGCTCAAGTTTTGCAATATCCAAAAGCGCGCTCATCAGGTGCACGGTAGAGTCTAGACTATCGGTGAGTTTTTCAAAGTTACCCTGATCTTTACTTATTAGATTGTGGGTATCAATTGCTGCTAAGTACAGGCGTGCGGCATTGAGTGGCTGCAAAATATCATGACTGGCAAGCGCTAAGAAGCGGGTTTTACTCTCATTTGCTTGTTCTGCTTCTTTTTTAGCGGCCATTAGTGCCTGCTCTGTTTCGTGACGATTGGCTATTTCCGCTTTAAGATCCATATTAATGGTGCGGATCTCTTGGGTTCTGGCTTCAATACGGTTCTCTAGATCCATATTGATTTCTTCCAGTGCGTTTTGCGTCGCAATATGCGTGGTGATATCTGAAAAACTCGTCACAAACCCGCCTTCAGGAAGCGGGTTTCCCGTCATCTCAAATACTTGGCCATTACGGCGGTGGCGAATAAAGTGGTGAGGAGTGCCATTTTTCAGATGTTGAACTCGTTTATCGACGTGTTTATCAATTTCTCCAGGTCCGCATTCACCGCGCTCGGCGTTAAAGCGGATCACTTCTTCTATCGGTTGTCCTACTTCTAAGAAACCATCAGGGTAGGCGAACATCTCGTGATAACGCCTGTTCCATGCAACTAGTTTTAGATCTTTATCAACAACCGAAATCCCATGGCTTAAATTTTCTAATGAGGTATAAAGTAGGTTTTGGTTGAACTGTAGTGCTTGTGTGGTTTCATCAAAAAAGTTAACCACCTCTTCAAATGCCATTTGGCGACCCGATGACACGGTACGGATCAGAGCTTGGGCTGATGAAGCACCGAGCACTCCCGTGAGTGCGCGCTCGCAGAATGAGATAAATTCAGGAGCTGGGTACGCGTCATTATCTTCTAAAATATTATTTTGAGCATAGTGCCCGAGCAGTTGCTGACTGCGCTGAACGCCCAAGAAGGTTTGTAGCAGCACTTTAAAGTCATACACGGTAGCGCGAACTTGTTTATTCAAGCGTTTAGAGAGGGCTGCCTGATCTTTAGGATTTACAAATGCTGCGGCCTGAATACGGTCGATTAGGCGCTCCTGTGCGCCGATAGAAAAGCTAATATAGCAACTAATGTTGGCGAGCAGTGCAAGTAAAGTTCCTCGGGTGATAAGGGTCTGGCGCATTTCGTAATCAAGTAATCCTCCAGCTTCCAGAATTGGAAACATAAGAAATAGCATCCAGCAGATAAAACCTGCGATGAGCCCCGCATATACGCCATACGCATGGCCTTTGCGCCAATAAAGTCCACCGACAATTGCAGGCAATAGCTGAGTCACCAATGAGAAGGCAACTAACCCCATATTTGCGAGTGCTTCACCATGACCAAACCATTGCTGGTACATATATGAAAGTAATAAGATTGCGGCGATAACAAAGCGTCGGACTAAGAGTATTTGACTCTTAAAACTGCTGTTAAGAATGTTCTTCTTAAATTTACGCTTGAACAACAGAGGCAATACCACATCGTTTGATAACATGGTACTAAGTGTGAGAGTCGCAACGACTATCATGGCCGTTGCCGCAGATAAACCGCCGATAAATACAAATGTAGCTAGGATCGGATGCTCCATCATGATAGGTAAAGCGAGTACGAAACTATCCGGTGCCGCACCATAGCCAATATCGGGGTGGATAGCGGCGGTAGCGATTGGGATGATCATGGCTGCTATCAATAACAAGTAAAGCGTAAATGCCCAACGTGCGGTTTTTAAGTGTGAAGTATTGTGGTTATCTACCACCACAACATGAAATTGTCGGGGCAAACAGACGATGGCAGCCGCTGCCATAAGCGTTTGTCCAACGAAGTTGAAGTTAAAGAAGTCAAAAGATTGCCAATGTTCGCTCAATGCTTCAAATGAGTCTGGAACTTGAGCTAAAGATTGCCATGCAAGCACGGCAACAATACCGAGTGCGAGTAACTTAACGATAGATTCAAAAGCAACGGCCAACATCAACCCTGAGCGATACTCAGTCACATCTACCTTTCTGGTGCCAAAGAAAATCGCAAATAATGCCATGATCAAGGTGCCAGCTAATGCGAGCGCAGTGCCAGACACTTGCTCATCCTGCTGTAATAACAAAAAGCTACTACTCAAGGCTTTGAGCTGGAGTGCAATATATGGAATGGTTGCCAATAGGGCTATCATCGTTACCATGACGGCCGTAGTTTGGCGTTTACCGTATCGTGCCGAAATGAAGTCTGCAATGGTGGTGATATTCTGCTTTTTACTGACCAATATGAGTTTGCGCAAAAACCCCTGACCGAACAAAAACAGTAAAATGGGCCCCAAAAGAATAGGGAAGTAATGCCAGCTACTGGTGGCCGCAGTACCTACCGAGCCGTAATAAGTCCAAGAGGTACAATAAATCCCTAAGGAAAAGGCATAAACAAACGGATGATGACTAATTTTGAGTGCGCGGGGGGTGGTTTTATCTCCCCAGTTGGCGAGCCAAAAAAGTACACCAATATAAGCAGCGGCAACAAGGAGTAAAATGGCAGTCATAATGTTTGTTATAGTTTTTGGGTATTAATATTGTCATACTTTAGCAAACAAATGGCACCCATAGTCTAGTTTACTCTTATAATTTAATTTGAGCTTTACATGTGATTTAAAATCAAAGTGTTAGAGTTTTCTTTGGTGAGTAAAGACGTTCATTCACCATTCAAGTTAGACTAATGTCTTACTGTCGCATCCACTCATTGAAAATACATCTTTATCCAACCTGTTTTGACTTATCTTTTTGTTTATAAAGACTTTTTAATTCTTATGAACACCATGCATCTGCAGTTTACGTAAACGTTAATTTGCCGTTACGACTAAGGTCTCAATTTCAACTTACCAAGCCGTTGCTACTCTCATTAAGGTCTATTAACACAACTTGCTCCATGTTGGAGCGGGTGATAGGAGATTTAAAATGGCTTTTAAAAGTGAAGAACAAGCGAAAGCATATTGGTCAGAAAATCTCGCCTTGATGTTTAAGCTACTCGCTATTTGGTTTGTCGTTTCATTTGGATTCGGCATCCTGTTAGTTGATGTGCTCAACGAAGTTCGTTTTTTTGGATTTAAACTCGGATTTTGGTTTTCTCAGCAAGGCGCAATTTATACTTTTGTTGCGTTAATTTTTGTCTACGTTTCAAAAATGAATGCGTTAGATAAAAAATACGGCGTGGATGAGTGAGGAGCTAATCGATGGATGTTCAAATTTTAACTTTTATTATCGTCGGCCTTAGTTTTGCGCTCTATATCGGTATCGCTATCTGGGCGAGAGCTGGGTCCACGAATGAATTCTATGTTGCTGGCGGCGGTGTACCTCCTGTTGCAAACGGTATGGCAACTGCTGCAGATTGGATGAGTGCAGCGTCCTTTATTTCAATGGCGGGGATTATTTCCTTCGCTGGTTACGACGGCGGTGTTTACCTCATGGGGTGGACCGGCGGTTATGTATTACTTGCCCTGTGTTTAGCACCTTATTTGCGTAAATTTGGTAAGTTCACGGTACCAGATTTTATTGGTGATCGTTACTATTCTCAGGTTGCACGTGTGGTTGCGATCCTGTGTGCTATCTTCATTTGTTTTACCTATATTGCCGGTCAAATGCGTGGTGTTGGTGTGGTGTTCTCTCGTTTCCTCGAAGTGGATATTGAAACGGGTGTTTACATCGGTATGGTGATTGTATTCTTCTACGCGGTACTTGGCGGTATGAAGGGGATCACTTATACACAGGTCGCTCAATATTGTGTACTTGTCTTTGCTTATTTAGTTCCTGCTATTTTCATCTCACTGATGATGACGGGCCATTTACTTCCACAAACCGGTTTTGGCGCTACGTTGGCTGATGGCTCGGGCACCTACCTACTCGACAAGCTAGATGGACTTAGTACCGAGCTCGGTTTTGCGCAGTACACTGAAGGCTCTAAGAGTATGGTTGATGTGTTTGCTATTACCGCTGCACTTATGGTTGGTACTGCTGGTTTGCCACATGTAATTGTTCGCTTTTTTACCGTTCCTAGAGTAAAAGACACTCGTATTTCAGCCGCTTGGACCTTAGTGTTTATCGCTATCGTATATACAACTGCACCCGCTGTTGCGTCGTTCGCTCGTGTAAACATGATCGATACTATCAACGGTAAAGATGGTAGTGGCACGGTATATGAAGAAGCACCACAGTGGGTGAAAAACTGGGAAAGGACGGGCCTTATCGTATTCAATGATAAGAATGGTGATGGCAAAATGCAGTACTCTGCAGGTAAGATTGACGATCCTGCCAGTGCAAACGAAGTGAAGATTGACCGCGATATTATGGTATTGGCGAATCCAGAAATTGCAAATCTGCCTGCGTGGGTGATTGCATTGGTCGCTGCAGGTGGTATTGCAGCAGCGCTATCGACAACCGCTGGTTTGCTACTGGTTATTTCAACATCGGTATCACATGACTTGTTGAAGCGTACCATTAAGCCGGATATCAACGATAAACAAGAACTGCTAGCCGCGCGTTTAGCAGCGATGGTAGCGATTGGGATCTCAGCATATTTTGGTATAAATCCGCCAGGGTTTGTTGCCTCGGTGGTTGCATTTGCCTTCGGGTTGGCTGCGGCGAGTTTCTTCCCTGCAATTATCATGGGGATATTCTCTAAGCGAATGAATAAAGAAGGTGCGATTGCCGGCATGGTAACGGGTATAGGTTTCACTGCGGCTTATATTATTTACTTTAAGTTTGTTAGCCCTGAGCTAAATGCCCCTGCAAACTGGTTGTTTGGGATTTCTCCTGAAGGGATCGGTATTGTAGGTATGCTAGTGAACTTCGTTGTAGCTGCACTGGTTATGAAGGTGACTGCGGATACACCTGAAGAAGTCAAAGTGATGGTTGATGGGATCCGTAACCCTAAAGGGTCTAGCGCTGCTCACGCACACTAAGCAATGCTAATCTAATTTGCCCAGCCAGCGTGCTGGGCAAATTTGTTTTTGATAGTGCAAAATTGTAGACGATTAAAAGGACAGTTAGGTATGACGCCAGAAATTCAAGATGTCTTTCAGTTTGTTTATAAACAAGCCCCGTTTTCTGAATTGCCCGAAGCGGCTGCCAGCTACTTTTCAAAACATATCGAAATTGTTTATCTTAGCCAGACGAATCAACAAGATTGGCTTCAAGATGGCAAGCCAAATCTATATCTGCTGCGCTCAGGTGTGGTTGATCTGATCTCTGCAAAAGACGAAGTCATTGGTCGTATGAGTGAGGGAGATTACTTTGGTTATCCTTCTTTATTAACCGGTGATGCCATTCAAAATCGCATCGAAGTTCAAAAAGATGGCTTGGTTTATATTCTCAATGAGCAGAACTTTGATTTTTTGCGCCGAGAATATAAACCTTTTGAGCAATACTTTGTTAGAGCACATGCTAACCGACTACTTTCTTCTCGTTATAAACAGCAAAGCGAAACTTGGTCAGAGCGGAAAATATCTGAGCTAATGACTAAAGACGCGGTTACTATCGCGCCGACAGCGAGTATTCGTGACGCTGCCAAATTGATGAGCCAGCATCGTGTTTCATCAATTATGGTCACGGAGCAAGCGCGTTTGGTTGGCGTTGTGACGGATAGAGATCTGCGCAATCGAGTTCTAGCGCAAGACAAAGATCCCAGTGCTCCACTTGCTGAGATCATGACGGAAAAGCCAAAACATATTTTCGAAAACAACCGTGTGTTTTCGGCCCTGCATTTAATGCTTAAGCACAATATTCATCACTTGCCAGTGTTAAATGAAGCATATAAACCATTGGGCATGCTGACCAGCACCGATCTGCTGAGACAGCAAAAAAGTGATCCGGTGCAACTTATTGGCAGAATCTATAAAGCGCAAAATCTTCTGGCTATCAAAAACTGCGCTCAGGAGATCCCGGATCTATTGCGTCAATTTTCCTATCATATCGAAGATATTTCACTGATTGGCAAGCTATTAAGTGGCCTCACTGATGCGCTAACATCAAGATTAATCTATTTATATCAACAGCAGCACGGTGCTGCACCATGCCGTTTTGCGTGGATCTGTTTTGGCTCTCAGGCACGAGAAGAGCAGACCTTACATTCAGACCAAGACAATGGTTTGTTGCTACCAGATAATATCAGCGAAAACGATCGTCGTTACTTTGCTGCTTTAGGCGCGTTTGTCTGTGAGCAACTCAACGAGTGCGGTATTCAATCTTGCCCGGGAAATATCATGGCTAGTAATGCAGATTGCCGTGGCACAGTTGCCCAGTGGACCGCCAAATTTAGCAAGTGGATCTTGTCTCCTACGCCAAAAGCGATGCTTAATTGCAAGATCTACTTTGATATGCGTTTTATTGATGGCGCCAGTGATCTCTATGCGACCCTGCGCCAATCTTTGGATCAGATCAGTCGAAACGAGTTGTTTTATGCGGCGATGGCGACAGACATCAACGCAAACTCGGTACCGATCGGGATCTTTCAACAATTTAAGCTGGAAAAAGACAAGAGCAAACATAAGTATTTAGATCTGAAAAAGCGTGGGGTTGCCATTATCAACGATGTGGTTAGGTTGTATGCGCTAAAGGTTGGGGTTGCAAGAGCTAACACCTTAGAGCGCCTAGAGGCGCTGACTAAAAGCCCATTACTTGCTAAGTCGGATATCGACAATCTAAAAGACTGTTGGCGATTCTTAACACAATTGCGGTTAAAGACTCAAATCAACCGTGAAGGATTACCAGGTAATTGTATAAACCCAGAAAATCTCTCCTCTCTTGAACGCCATCAACTCAAAGAAGCATTTTATTTAGTCAAACAAGCACAGCAGGCGAGTGCGTTTAAGTTTGCTCGAGGGAGTTTATAAGCAATGAACTGGTTTTCTCACTCAGTTGCTAAGTGGCGCTATAAACATCTGCCGTTTGCGCAAGCCGAGTTGGTGGTGCTTGACCTTGAGCTCACAGGTCTTGACCCTAAGCGCCATGAAATTGTGTCGGCTGGTTGGTTGCCAATTAAAAATATGCGGATCCAAGTGAAAGATGCGCAGTATCATTTGAACAGTGAAGTGAGAACGCTTGCACAAAGTCCAGTTTTCCACGGTATTGATAGTAGCAGATTGGCTGAAGGTGAGTCCTTACAAACTCTGCTGCTAGCGCTTCAGCATGCGCTCCACGGTAAAGTGTTGGTATGTCATAACGTACAGATGGATTGGGCGTTTCTTAAGGCGGCATTTCAGCGCTTTGAGCTAAACGTAAGACCTGCCTTGCTGTTAGATACCATGCAGATAGATAAGCGTCGCGTGTTAAAGCAAGGCTATCCGTTGGCGCAAGATGCATTAACACTAAACGCTTGTAGAATGCGTTATGGTTTACCTCCTCATCAATTGCATGATGCGCTTAGCGATGCTTTAGCGACAGCGGAGCTACTGTTGGCGCAATCTCAGGCCATTTGTGCTGGTGGTAAATGTAAAATTGCGGATTTAACTTGAGTTAAAAAATTGCCCTAGCCCCTTACACATTTCACTCAGGTCGATTACAATAGCGCCATCAAAACGAAGGGGAACTTTCGTACTTGCGACTTCATGGATTTTCAATTTAATGACAATCAAGCTTGCAATTAATGGCTTTGGTCGAATAGGGCGTAATATCGTAAGAGCACTCTATGAGTCGGGTCGTCACCACGAAATACAAATTGTAGCCATCAATGAGTTGGCGGATCCTAAAGGGATCGCGCATCTTCTAAAATACGATACCTCACATGGGCGTTTTGCTTTTCCAGTTTCGTTAACAGAATCTTTTTTGGAAGTAGCTGAGGATAAGATCCAGTTATTTTCAGAGCCAGATCCAAGTCACCTGCCTTGGCGCGCGCTGGATGTTGATGTGGTGCTCGATTGCACTGGCGTCTATCATTCTCGTCAGCACGCACTTGCGCATATTCAGGCTGGGGCAAAGAAAGTATTATTTTCACATCCTGCGGATGCTGATGTTGATGCGACGGTGATCTTCGGTATCAACGAAGAAATACTGTTACCTGAGCACACCATTGTGTCTAACGGCTCATGTACAACAAACTGTATTGTTCCGGTAATTAAAGTGCTAGACGATAAGTTTGGTGTTGAGTCCGGTGCTATTACGACTATTCACGCCTCTATGCATGATCAACAAGTGATTGATGCTTATCACAGTGATTTGCGGCGTACGCGTGCGGCAAGCCAATCCATCATTCCTGTTGATACTAAGCTGGCTCGCGGTATTGAGCGTATTTTACCTAAGTTTCAAGGTCGTTTTGAAGCGATCGCGGTACGGGTGCCAACAATCAATGTTACGGCGATGGATCTGAGCGTTACGCTCAATGAAAATGTCACAATTGATGCGGTAAACTCGGTTCTAAAGCAGGCCGCTGGTGGTCGTTTAGAAGGGGTATTGAGCTACACTGAAGAGCCGCTAGTATCGGTTGATTTTAATCACGATCCACATTCTTGTATTATAGATGGTACGCAAACTCGAGTGAGTCACAAGCGCTTGGTTAAGCTGCTAGTTTGGTGTGATAACGAGTGGGGTTTTGCTAATCGTATGCTTGATACCGCTTGCGTGATGATGCGTGGCTAATCATTTGTTTCAGACGCTGTTATAATCAAATTGTCTGCACAAAATTAAAACAATAATTCAAACCGAGGTAGCAAACGATTGCTGCCTTGTAGATAACAAAATGTATCGTTCTTTAAGGAGATGTCCAATGTCAGTCATTAAGATGGCGGATTTAGATTTAAACGGCAAGCGTGTGTTGATCCGCGAAGACCTAAATGTGCCAATTAAAGATGGCAAAGTCGCGTCGGACGCGCGGATCCGTGCTGCACTACCTAGTATCAAATTAGCGCTAGAAAAAGGTGCTAAAGTGATGGTGATGTCTCACCTTGGTCGTCCAACCGAGGGAGAATATGATGCACAATACTCCATGCAGCCGGTTGTGGATTATCTTAATGATGCGTTATCTCAAGATGTACGTTTAGTGACTGACTATCTTGACGGCGTGGATGTACAAGACAATGAAGTTATCGTATTCGAAAACGTGCGTTTTAACGTTGGCGAGAAGAAAGACGATGAAGTACTTGCGAAAAAACTAGCAGCGCTTTGTGATGTCTACGTGATGGATGCCTTTGGTACTGCGCACCGCGCACAGGCTTCAACACATGGTGTTGGCTTGTACGCTGAGGTGGCTTGTGCAGGTCCATTGCTTGCGGCAGAACTCGACGCGCTTGGCAAAGCACTAGATAATCCAGCTCGTCCTTTGGTGGCTATCGTTGGCGGCTCTAAAGTATCAACCAAACTAACCGTGCTTGATTCATTGTCTAAGGTTGTTGACCAACTCGTTACTGGTGGTGGTATCGCGAATACTTTCATTGCTGCAGCGGGTAACCCTGTTGGTAAGTCGCTGTACGAAGCGGACTTGATCCCTGAAGCGAACAAGCTAGTGGCTGCTGCCAGAGCGAATGACGGTGATATTCCTGTTCCGACTGATGTGGTTGTCGGTAATGAGTTTTCAGAATCTGCAGTTGCTACCATTAAAGATGCGAGCGAAGTTTCAGACGAAGACATGATCTTCGACATCGGTCCTGATACTGCAACTCAACTTGCCGAGATCATTGCAAATGCTGGCACTGTGGTTTGGAATGGCCCAGTGGGTGTATTTGAATTTGATCAATTTGGTAATGGTACTGAAGCGATTGCCAATGCTATCGCTAAGTCGTCAGCATTCTCAATTGCTGGTGGTGGCGATACGTTAGCTGCTATCGATAAGTATGGTGTTGAGCAAGATATCTCTTATATTTCTACTGGTGGCGGTGCTTTCCTTGAATTTCTTGAGGGTAAAACGCTTCCTGCGGTCGCCATGCTTGAGCAGCGAGCTAGAGACTAAAATTGATTGAGGTAGCGTTAAGCTGCCTCTTAATATCAGGTAAACATCACTCTCTCACATACTTGATGTTTGCTTGACGACGCGTAGCGTCCGGTTAGCCAACAAATAAAGTGGTTAACTTCATCAGCGTTGGCTGGTGTAAACATATTATCCGTTCAAACCGATAGCGGTGACTATCAACAATTGGAGAAAAGCAATATGGCTTTAATCAGTATGCGTCAACTTCTCGATCATGCAGCTGAGCATGGTTATGGCGTTCCGGCATTCAACGTGAATAACCAAGAGCAAATGCGTGCGATTATGGAAGCTGCGGACAAGACAAATAGTCCGGTTATCGTGCAAGGTTCTGCTGGTGCACGCAAATATGCTGGTGCACCATTTATCCGCCACATGATTTTAGCGGCTGTAGAAGAATGGCCTCATATTCCAGTTGTAATGCACCAAGATCATGGTACTTCACCTGCTGTATGCCAGCGCTCAATTCAACTTGGTTTCTCATCAGTCATGATGGACGGCTCTCTAATGGAAGACGGTAAAACGCCTTCAAGCTACGAGTATAATGTGGACGTTACTCGTCGTACTGTTGAAATGGCGCACGCTTGTGGCGTGTCTGTTGAGGGCGAGTTAGGTGTACTTGGTTCTCTTGAAACCGGTGAAGCTGGTGAAGAAGACGGTATTGGCGCTGAAGGTAAATTAACAGAAGATCAGCTACTGACAGATCCTGAAGAAGCTGCAGACTTCGTCAAGAAAACCAATGTAGATGCGCTTGCTATTGCATGCGGTACATCACACGGTGCTTATAAATTTACTCGTCCACCAACGGGCGATATCTTAGCAATTAACCGCATCAAAGAAATCCACGCTCGTATTCCTGATACTCACTTAGTAATGCATGGTTCGTCTTCAGTACCGCAGGATTGGTTAGCAATCATCAATGAGTTTGGTGGCGAAATCCCTGAGACTTACGGTGTACCGGTCGAGCAAATTGTTGAAGGTATTAAATTCGGTGTTCGTAAAGTTAATATTGATACTGATCTACGTTTAGCATCAACAGGTGCTATTCGTCGCCACCTTGCGCAAAACCCAAGCAATTTCGATCCTCGCAAATTCTTAGCGGAAGCGACGAAAGCGATGACTGAGATCTGTGTTGCGCGCTACGAAGCGTTTGGTACAGCTGGTCAAGCTGCTAAGATCAAGCCAATTTCACTTGATGATATGCACTTGAGATATCTAACTGGTGAGTTAGATCCTAAAGTGAAATAACTTACGGATCAAAATTTGACTAAGTAAAATTGTGCATCGCACTCTGATACTTCAAAAAGCCTCTGAAATAGAGGCTTTTTTGTATCTGATCCTTGATTGAAAGCCAATGTTTAATAGGGCTTGCAAGGTGAAAATACACTTGGATCGCCATTTTACTAGCGAGGTAAATAGGGATCAGATCTTTACTAACAAAGATCATTGTTTAACTAAGTAGATATATTTCAAAACCTCAGATCAATAAGTTAGCCTCGCTTAGATCATTTTTATACCAACGTGATCCAGCGTTAAGTAGTAAGAGGTTAGTAAGAAAATGATCTTGGGGACGATCTTGTTGGTAAAAATCTGATCCTGACTATAGATGATCTCTAGCAGTTAATAAAATACTGATCCCGGAGTCAGTTTCTTGATCTCCAGCTAAAAGTGTCTAACTTTAACAATACGAGATCTGTTCGCTACGTCCTCTCTGTCTGGCTTCGGCATCTCAAACCTTGTTGTACTGCGCCCAAATACTATCCAAGGTGATCAAAGATGAAAATGAAATACCTACCATTTGTTGCTCTAAGCCTTTGCTCTATGAGTGTTTGTAGTTATGCAAACGAAGCTGTATCTCTATACGGTAGAGCTCATGTCGGGGTGCAAAACTCTGATAAAGACGGTGATAGCGATACTTCAATTGAGAGTTATAACTCTCGCATGGGGTTAAAGGGATCGACAAAGCTGCAGGATGGGCTTGAGGTCTTTTATAAATATGAATTCCAAGTTGAGATCACAGATCAAGACAAAGATGGTAAGTCAGGTGATAACCTTACAGCACGCTCTCAGTATCTTGGGGTTAAAGGGAGCTATGGTCAGCTCCTGATCGGCCGTGATGATACACCGATGAAAAAGTCGCAAGGCAAAGTGGACTTAATGAATGACTTTTCTGGTGATATTAATTCGTTCTTTGTTGGTGAAAATCGCCTTGGTGACACCGTGCAATATACAACTCCGGCTATTAATCATTTGCAGTTTACAGTGAGTTATATTGCCGAAGACAACAGCAAACAAAACGGTGAAGATGGCTTATCTTTGTCGGCAAGTTACGGTGATAGCAAACTCAAAAAAACCAATGTATATGTTGCTGTTGCCCACGACAATAAAGTTGCGGGACAAGACATTAATCGCGTGACGGTACAAGGAAAACTAGGGGACTTTAAACTCGGCGGTATGTATCAACAAAATGAAGCGATTGATAGTGATGAAGAAGTAGATAGCTTCATGGTGAGTGCTGCTTACCAGATTGAGTCATATACCTTACTGGCTCAATATCAAGATTCGGATGGGGCTGCAGGTAAGCTGAAAGACTCTGGCAATGCAGCCTCAGTAGGTGTGGAAAAAAGTCTAAGTAAACAAGCTCGTATGTATCTTTGGTATTCGAAATTTTCTTTGGATAACAGCGAAGATCACAACACGATGGCGGTCACATTGAGATATGACTTTTAATTTACAAAGGCGTAAGGCTATTTACAAAAAGCATGCTGATTTTGCGGTGAATTGCAGCGTAGTTTTTGTAGTATGGTTTGGAGATCGTAGTCCATATTTCGAAAACACTATTTTGAGACCAATATTTTAGTATAAAATATATTTAAAATCATATTATTACAAATAAATAAGGTATTCCCTTTGTAGCCAAAAAAGAGATTTTTTTGGCTTGTTTTGCGTTTACACGTTACACTTTCATAAAAATGTCACAGTTAGTCATAATAATGACATCAACAACGTCGGTAACGAGAGAACATTGGGAATGTCACGTAAAGTACTTGTAGTTGATGATGAAGCACCTATCAGAGAAATGTTGGTGTTCGTACTAGAGCAAAATGGTTTTCAAGCAATTGAAGCGGAAGACTATGATTCAGCAGTTGCTGCTATGGTAGAACCTTATCCAGATATGGTGCTACTAGACTGGATGCTGCCAGGAGGCAGTGGTATTCAAATTGCTAAAAAGTTTAAGCAAAGTGAATATACCCGTCAGATCCCAATCATCATGCTAACGGCAAGAGGTGAAGAGGAAGACAAAGTTAAAGGATTAGAGGTTGGTGCGGATGATTATGTGACAAAGCCTTTCTCTCCTAAAGAGCTAATGGCTCGTATTAAAGCGGTAATGCGTCGAGTTTCACCGACGTCGCTAGAAGAAGCGATAGAAGTTCACGGATTACGTTTAGACCCTATTTCTCACCGAGTGACATCTGCGGGCACTGAGTTAGATATGGGGCCGACAGAGTTTCGTTTATTACATTTCTTCATGACACACCCTGAACGTGTTTATAGCCGTGAACAGCTGTTAGATCACGTATGGGGCACTAACGTGTACGTTGAAGATCGCACTGTAGACGTTCATATTCGTCGCTTACGTAAAGCTATCGCACCGCTTGGCCACGATCGCTTAGTGCAAACCGTACGTGGTGCAGGTTACCGCTTTTCGAGTAAACTGTAATTAGTATTCCAAGAGGAACTGAATTATTTGGTTCCTAAATGGATTTAGTCTATGTATCGAGTGATTGATAAACAGGCGTTAACGAGGCGCCTGTTTTTGTATTTCCTACCACTAGCCTTAATTGGCTATTTAGTCAGTGCACCTTTTCTGTTTCTTTTCATAGGTGCTTTCGTCTTATTAGTTTGGCATTACAAACAACTCTATCGTTTGAGCGACTGGCTGCTCAACCAACGTAGTTTTAATCCACCTGAAGGTAAGGGCGCTTGGGAGCAAGTGTTTGAAGGGATCTATCAGCTTCAGCAACGTAATCGTAAAAAGCGTAATGAGCTCGCGGAACTGATCCGACGCTTTCGTGAGGGGGCTGAAGCTATCCCAGACGCGGTCGTTGTACTGCAACAAGATCTCAGTATTGTGTGGTGTAACCAATTAGCTTTGAAAGTGTTAGGTTTGCAATGGCCTACAGATCATGGTCAAAGATTGGATAACCTTATCCGAGATCCTAAATTTGTAAAATACATGCATGAACATCGCTTTGATGAAGCATTAGAGCTTGAGACCGGACTTGCACATGAGCAAGTGTTGGAAATACGAGTCATGCCTTATGCCGAGCAGCTTATGCTAGTGGCGCGTGATGTCAGCCGACTAAAGCAATTAGAGCAAATGCGCAAAGACTTTGTCGCAAATGTATCTCATGAGCTAAGGACGCCGCTAACCGTCATGGCTGGCTATCTAGAGATGATGGATAGCGATAATATGCCACCCCCCGCGATGTGGGCTAAAGCACATGGCACTATGATAGATCAGTGTAAACGGATGGATAGTCTGGTAAATCAACTTCTTTCCTTGTCTCGAATCGAAGGGGCGAGAAAGCAAGACAATGACAAAGCCGTGAATATTCCTGCCATGCTTGATCTTATTCATACCGAAGCGAAGTCACTTAATCAGGAAAAGGGCCATGAGCTCGTTTTTGATATTGATCCGACTTTGGATATCAAAGGGGCTGGGGATGAGTTACGCAGTGCTTACTCAAATTTAATTTTTAATGCTATTCATTACACCAAACCCGGTGGGCACATTCGTGTACATTGGTATTTAGAAAACGACTTGCCGACGTTTAGTGTCGTCGATAATGGTGATGGTATTGCGCCTGAACACATTAACCGACTAACTGAACGTTTTTACCGTGTGGATAAAGCACGAAGCCGAAAAACAGGCGGTTCGGGTCTTGGTTTAGCAATTACTAAACATGTGTTATCTCGTCATGACTCAGCTTTACATATTGAAAGCAAAGTGGGTGAAGGCTCTCGCTTTTGGTTTACTTTCCCCAAACAAAAGCGAATTTTTATGACAAATGATGAAAGTCATAAAAGTGTAATTTAAGAGTAATTTTATTGTCATTTTATCGCTGCACAATGAGCTGCGTAAAATAACTGGGACCAACAACTGGAGTGACCCCAATGAAATTTAAAAGCTTAGTTGCCGCAATGGGTGTGGCTATTACTACATTAGTTTCTACTCAAGTATCTGCTTTAGACGAAAAGTTACCAGAGTATAATAAAACCAGCGGTATCTCAGGAAACTTCTCTTCTGTAGGTTCTGATACGCTTGCCAACATGATGACGTTTTGGGCAGAAGAATATAAAAGAATTTACCCTAACGTAAATATCCAAATCCAAGCTGCTGGTTCTTCTACTGCGCCACCTGCACTAACGGAAGCAACGGCAAACTTCGGCCCAATGAGCCGTAAGATGAAATCAAAAGAAATCGAAGCTTTTGAAAAGCGTTATGGTTATAAGCCAACAGAAATCCGCGTAGCAATTGATGCGCTCGCAGTATTTGTACACAAAGATAACCCAATTGAAGGCTTAACAATTGAACAGGTTGATTCAATCTTCTCTTCAACGCGCAAGTGTGGTTCGGCAGCACAGGCAAATCGCTGGAGTGATGTTGGTCTAACGGGTGATTGGGCAGCAAAAGATATTCAGCTTTATGGTCGTAACTCAGTATCTGGTACTTATGGTTACTTCAAGAAAAAAGCACTGTGTAAAGGTGACTTCCGCAATAATGTTAACGAGCAGCCAGGTTCTGCGTCTGTAGTACAGTCTATCTCGTCTTCAGTGAATGCGATTGGTTATTCTGGTATCGGTTATAAAACGTCAGGCGTACGTACCGTACCATTAGCGAAAAAAGGCACGAACTACGTTGATGCAACATTAGAAAATGTGGCACAGGGCAAATACCCACTGTCTCGCTTCCTATATCTATATGTGAACAAGCACCCTAATAAAGAATTAGCACCTATCGAGGCTGAATTCTTGAAGATGGTATTGTCTAAAGAAGGTCAAAAGATTGTTGAGAAAGATGGTTACGTTCCTCTTTCTAGCGAAATGGCGACACGTGAATTGAAAAAGTTAGGTTTACTTTAATCAATTACTCAACCCGCTAATTACTTGTTGTTATTGATGCCGCTCATTGAGCGGCATTTTTTATTTTCACACTTATATGTTCCCAGATTGAATAATTTGTTTAAATCTTCATCCTCAGGCGGCAAAAAAGCTGGAAATATTCTATATTTAGTTAAAATTTATAATAAATCAGTCGATAATGAACTCGTCTTACTTCAAAAGGTGTATATATGAGTCTAGGTACTGCTTTTGCTGATCTTAGTATCACCAAAAAGATCCACGCAATTACGCTCGTTGCGGTTGTCGCTTTTGTGGTTATCGTGTTTGTTAATTACAACGCTATTAGTTCTAACCAAAGGGCCTTAAATGAATTAGAGGAGCAGACATACAAAATTCTTAACCTCGCCACAGAAAACGCAAATAAGCTGCAGAATTTAGATGAGCTATTCACTCAAGCTGTAACCTTCGGGGATGCTGAATTATTAGATAAAGCAAAAGAATATCAACAGCAAATCCAAGCTAACTTGCAAAAAATTGAGTCGGTACAAAGTGGCTTTATGCCCTCAGATAATAGCGATGAACTTACGCAGTACGGCAAAATTGCGCAGCAAATTGCTGGAGGAATGATAGATGGTACAGCTGATTTTTCTCGTATCCAAGAAGATGCCAAAAAGAAAACTGAAATCTACGAAGGCTTAGTCGCAGATTTTACCAAGGCTAAAACGAACGCGAATGATCGTTTTGTTGAATTACTTCAAAATACCGAAGAGCGCTCAGCAAACGCGCTCACGATAATGTTGATTGTGGCCGTTATTTCTTTACTTGTGCTGGTTTTCTTAGCGGTTATGATCGCAAGAGGTATAGGCAACTCGGCTAAGGATGCGGCGCAAAATCTGAAACTATTAGCGCAAGGGCAGGGTTCTTTGTCCACCACGCTCAATGTGCGCTCTCACGATGAAATTGGCCAGGTATCCATAAACTTTAATGAATTTGTCGGGTTACTAAAAGGGGCTGTTGTTGAGGTGATGAGTGTCGTCGAACCTTTGATGAAAGACTCAAGTCGCCTTATTCAGGGGATGGAAAAAGCTGAGGGGGCAACGAATCAACAAACGCATGACGCGGAAGTAGTACGTCAATCTATGGAAGAAATGCGCTTAAGTGTGGGTGATATCTCTCATTCAGCGTCACAAGCTTCTGATGCTGCTCAGCTGGCCGAACAAGAAGTTGAGCAGAGTAAGCGCCAAATTCAGGTGTCAGTTAACGAATCACAAGCGTTAAGTGAAGAAATTAATCACGCAGCAGAGACGATCAATAAGCTAGCTGATGATACACAGAACGTGACGCAAATCTTAAATGTGATCACATCGATTGCAGAGCAAACCAATTTACTTGCCTTGAATGCTGCGATTGAGGCGGCTCGTGCAGGTGAGCAAGGTCGAGGTTTTGCGGTGGTTGCTGATGAAGTCCGCGAATTAGCCTCAAGAACAGCAAAGTCGACCAATGAGATAAGAGAACTTTTAAATGTGCTAACAGAAGCAGCAAATCAAGCGGTGAAAGCAATGACAAGTGCAAGCAGTATGGCAATTAATAATGCTGAAGCTGCTGCACAAACTGGGCAGTCGATTGAGCAGATAGCAGCACAAATCTTGTCAATTAATAGCATGAATGGCCAAATTGCTGCGGCAACGGAGGAGCAGACCTCGGTAGCCGCTATGGTAGTAAACAATGTGACATCTATGCACCAGTCTTTCCAAGACACAATGCAAGCGTTGAATGAAGTACAAGACGTTGCTGAGAATCTCCATGTATTGTCCGACAACTTGAAAGATGCAACCTCAAAATTTAGAGTCTAATGCTTTAATTTTTAAACGATAAATAAAAACAGCCACATTAAGTGGCTGTTTTTATTTGATGAGGAATATTAGGGCCTGTTTATCTTTCAAGTTTGCTTTTGCAGCAGTTTGATTGGTATTTATACAAGGCAGAGCCTGCGTAGCATAGTCATTCTATGTGAGTCAGGCGAGAACACAGTAGAAATGCCAATCAAGCGCTGCCCTTTGGGTTCACCTGAGTGCGCTTTGTTCATTGTTGCTCAACTTTTGCCTAGATCACTAGGCGGCAAGTCGAGCGTCGCGACCAAAACCCACTCAGAAGAACAAAAATCAAACAGCAAAGGTCAACAGGCCCTAGTATTTACCAATCACTTTGACGGCACCGGTTACTTTAGTTGCATCAATATAACCAATTGCGTCTGCATTGCTCGAAACAAAATCGATTACCGCTTGATCGCTATCTAGCTTCTTCGGAGGTGTTCCCTTACCGGTGAATACTAATTTAGACCAATGGGCATTTAGCTGAGAGCTAGATTTACCAATCACTTTGTCGTTAAACTCGTCAAATACCGCGTTACCATCCTGATTCACAGGGGTCGCACTACTACCATCGGCAAATGATTTGCTTTTGCCAAGGAATAATTTTTTGATAGTACCATCATCTACAGTAGATGCATTTGCTGAGTTCACGATAACAGCAACATCTGCTAAAACTGCCTGACTGGCTAATAGTAGCCCTAAGGTCATTATTTTTTTAATCATATTAACCTCCGTTAGAATACTAAATCGATACCGAAGCTCAACAGTTCAACTTTTTGATCTGTTAGCGTGTTATCGAATTGGTTTAGTTCAATCTTGAATGCTGCTGACGGATGGAAGTCATAACGTGCACCAATACTCCACGTTTCTGATTCTGCACGAGCGCCTGCAAGCGCACCATTAACAAGTGTTCTTAAATAAGGTGCATTTGGATTGGTTGGATCGGTCGTGACAGGAATGGTTACACCATTTGGAGCGGTGATGGTGAGTGGGACAGAGTTAAACTCGTCGTTGTCATTCTTATCTTCATTGTGTTCGTAGGTTAGGTGGACTGTCCATGCATCAATACGGTAACCGAGGGAAGCGTAATACTGCTGTTGTTTAGCAAGTATGCTGTTATCCACTTCAAACTGAGTGTATTCTGCATCGAACAAGATATCGTTGTAGTCGATAGCAATACCAATCGCGGCAAAGTAAGCATCATCTTTATCGACAGCAATATCATCCGCTTGTTGCGTTAGCCCGTAGCCAGTTAACCCTGCCAATAATCCCGATAGTTCAGGGCTATTAGCTGCGCTAATGCTCGCTTCGGTAGCAAAGTAGGCCGCACGCGCACTGAACCAATCTCTGCTTAGTGTCCAGTTAATACCTACCGTGTTATTTAACTCAGCTTCATCTGAGTAGGTAATAGCAACAATGTCGTCATCTACGCTGCCTAAAGCTAGCTGTACAGTGCTTTCCCACTCCCCTAATGTCGAGTTATGGATATAACTCAATCCGTTATAGGTGCTAAAGCTTAGGTTATATACAGATTGAGGTGGTTTAACCCAGCGGTATGCATAGCCCACATCTAAAAAGTCAGAATAGCGATAGAATGGTATACGCATTTTACCTGCGCTTATCTGCGAAGAATCTGAAATCGCATAAGTTAAGTATGCCCATTCAAACTCGGCATCAAAGTCATTCTGGCCACGACCTACGATCTGTGCTGTGGCAGTTAGACTTTCTTGTAGATCGGCGGACAGCTGTAAAGCAAATAAGCTACGATTTTCCATATCAAAATCATTATCATAGCCATATAGTGTGTCGTCACTATCTAGCGTTTGACCACCAATAATGGAAGCAAAACCATTAATTCTGATCTCAGCGGCACTTTGAAAACTCACTGTCCCAAGCGCTATCGCTAATGCAATTGCAGATTTTTTCATATTGATTCCCATTTTCTTTGCAAAGAGTCGTGTCTGTAACACGCATTAAAAGCACTGATACTGAGCTCAACAGTCGTGTTACTTTTGTCTTAGAGATTAGAATAAAAACCAGAAATAACAAGTTATTAAGGAAAGTTAGTGCTTACAACCTGCATTGTTTAGTAAATCAAGCCTTAAGCCAGCTAAGTTGGTGTTGTATGTCTATCTCATCAGACCAGTTTATTGTATCGCAAAATATTCTAAAAAGGTGAATAAAAAATAACTGCTGGAGTCAGAAGGTATTTGTATTTAAAAGAATAAAGGGGATTTTTTGCTAAAAAAGAGCAAACTATCGTTTGCTCTCGGTAATTTTTTCAGCCTGTACTTTACAGGCATTATACTGCTCAATACATTTATCAGTGCATATCTGTAACGACATTGTCTCTGGTGTGTTTTGCATCTCACAGTTGCGCTCGCATTGATAATTCTGTTGTGCACATTGATTCAACTCAGGTGAGATAGAGTTACTACACCCCAGTAGGGTGGTAGAAAGTACTAACAAGGCGAACGCAATTTTCATTATTATTCCTTAGACTGTGACTTGAATATTATCAATCAGTCTGACTTTACCGAGAAAAGCTGCGGCAAGAATGACGAGTTGACTATCCTCGAGTGTAGCAGGTTTCAAGCTATCTTTTTGACAAATGTTAAAATAATCCAACTTTAAACCTGCATTATGCAGCATTTCTGTTGCATTTTTTGTTACCTTCGAAAAATCTTTTTCGCCGTTTTCTAAAGCGCCAGCTGCTGCTTTTAGTGCTTGAAAAAGTACTTTAGCAGTATCTTTTTCTGATTCAGAGAGGTAGCCATTACGTGAGCTCATCGCCAGTCCAGAAACTTCTCTTTGAGTCGCAACACCAATCACTTCAACAGGCATAGACAGGTCTTTCACCATTGTTTTGATAACCTGTAACTGTTGAAAGTCTTTTTCACCAAAGCAGGCAAAATCAGGTTGTACTAAGTTAAACAGTTTAGTGACAACCGTTGCAACGCCACGAAAGTGTCCTGGGCGTGTGCCACCACAATGTCCTTCTGATACTCCTGGTACATCAACAAAACTTTGCGCATTTAGGCCGTTAGGATATATGGTCTCAACGGTAGGCGTAAACACAATATCAGTTTCTAGTTCTGCAAGGCCTTGCTTGTCTTGCTCAAGCGTACGTGGATAGCTGTCGAGGTCTTCGTTCGCACCAAATTGCATTGGATTTACAAAGATACTGACAACGACTTTATCCGCTAGGGTTTTTGCTTTTTCTACTAAGGAAAAATGACCACGGTGAAGGTTGCCCATCGTTGGTACGAAGGCAATGCTCAACCCTTGTTGGCGCCAAGCTTTAATCTGGCTTCGTAACGATTTAATCTCAGTAACTGATTGCATGTTGTACTCTAACTCAATAATAACAATACCAACCCAAACAAAACGCTTGGATCAGACTCAGCGATAAGCATCGCTCATCGCAAATTTAATTAAATTCGTGATCAGGCCCCGGGAACTCACCTGATTGCACGTCTGCACAAAACTTTTTCACCGCATCTGGCATGTTGCCAGTTTCTAGCAGGAAGTTCTTAGAAAACTTAGGAATATAGCCTGCAGAAATACCAACCAAGTCATGCATAACCAAAATTTGTCCATCGGTGTCTTTACCCGCGCCAATACCAATGACTGGAATTGTCACTGCGTCGGTAATGCGTTTAGCCAGTGCTGAAGGCACGCATTCAATCACAATCATTTGTGCACCAGCACGTTCTAACGCTTGTGCATCGGCTATCATTTTTTGCGCTTGTGCTTCTTCACGACCTTGAATTTTAAAGCCGCCAAACACGTGCACTGATTGTGGGGTTAAACCTAAATGACCACAAACTGGGATCCCTTGCTGAGTAAGCAGTGCAATGCTGTCGTAAAGCCATTCACCACCTTCAAGCTTAACCATATTAGCACCAGAGCGCATCAAGGTAGCTGCATTCTGACAGGCTGACTGCGGATCTGAATAGCTCATAAAAGGCATATCGGCGATAACGAATAGCTCTTTACTACCAGCTCTGACACAACGGGTGTGATAGGCAATGTCATCCGTGGTAACGGCTAAAGTGTCTTCACCACCTTGTAAAACCATACCCAGAGAATCACCCACTAAGATGACATCTACGCCATTGTCGTGAAATAACTTTGCAAAACTTGCATCGTATGCGGTGAGGGCTGTTATTTTTGTTCCTTCACGCTTCATTTTGGCAAGTGTTGAGACGGAAATTTTTGCCATGGTAAACCCCTTGGATTGGTTTATTTGAGGATTGCTAATCCGTTAAGTGGTAACTTTTGTGTTAAAGAGCTAAGCTCAGAGCCATCAGGTAATTTGAGTTCTGGCGCTATCTCTAATAGTGGATAGACGACAAATTCTCTTTCTTTCAAGCCGTAATGCGGCACCGTCAGTCTATCACTGTTAATGGTGTCGGTATTAAAAAGCAGTATATCCAAATCGAGCGTGCGCGGTCCCCAGCGCTCAGCTTTGCGTGCACGACCATGTTCAAGCTCTATTTGTTGCAACACATCGAGTAAAGATGCTGCTGTTAATGATGTCGCTAGTTTTGCTACGGCATTCACATAATCAGGTTGATCTTGAGGGCCCATAGGTTTTGAGCCATACAGGCTAGAGTGCTGGACAAGCGAGAGGTCTGGATGGGCGGCGAGCACATCGAGTGCTCGCTGTATTTGTGCCATCGGTTCGGATAGGTTTGCACCCAATCCAATGTACGCAATATTCATTTAATCTTCTTTCGGTTTTCTTTTTGGCTTACGTCTATTGTAACGACGCTTAGGTTTGCTTTGGTTACCTAAGTTGCGCACCATGTCTTTTTGGCCGGTGACGTCATTCTTGAGGTAGTCAGTCCACCAAGCTGCAAGTTCTTCTTGCTCTTGCTCACCACTTTCAACACGCAATAATAGGAAATCATATGCGGCTTTAAATCTCGGCTGCAAGCTTAGGCGGTATGCACGCTGGCCTGAACGTTTATCTAGGCGTTGTTGAATATGCCAGATATCTCGGGCACCTAAAGTAAAGCGTTTAGGCACTGCAACGTGTTTAGCATTTTCAGCAAGGACGTGATTAATGGCTTGCATAAAGGCATCATATTCATTCATACCTTCGGCCGCGAGCGCTTCGCTTTTAGCTAAAATAGGGAACCATAAAAGTGCTGCATAGATAAATGCAGGGGTTACTTTTTTATCCGCGTTGATACGGCTATCCGTATTGGCAAACATTTGCTGAATAAAGCGACGTTCAAAGTCATTATCAGGCTGTGCTAGGATTTTATCTAACGCCGGGAATAATTGTGCAAACAAGCCGTATTCACGCATCTGAAGAAAGTTTTCTTCCGCTTTACCATTTAAAAATAGCTTTAGTGTTTCTTCGAACAAGCGTGCAGCTGGGATATGCCCAAGTAACGGCGCTAATGCTTTAATCGGAGTGCGGGTCGGCGTAGCAATCTCCATATCCAGTTTGGTTGCAAAGCGGATAGCTCTCAGCATACGTACCGGATCTTCGCGATAGCGAGTTTCAGGATCGCCAATCAGCTCAATTTTACGCGCTTTAATGTCAGCAACACCACCGGCAAAGTCGCGTAAAGTAAAGTCATTGATCGAATAATATAGCGCATTGATAGTAAAGTCGCGGCGCTCGGCGTCTTCTTCAATACTGCCGTAGACATTGTCGCGTAATAGCTGCCCGTGTTCGCTGGCTTGACTTGTCGTGGCACAAGAGTCATCACTTTGATGATGGCCACGCATGGTGGCAACTTCAATAATTTCCCGTCCAAAAACAATGTGCGCAAGGCGGAAGCGACGACCTATTAAGCGACAGTTACGGAAGAGCTTTTTGATTTGTTCAGGTGTCGCATTGGTAACGACATCAAAGTCTTTAGGCTCTATTCCTAGCATGATATCGCGGATACAACCACCAACTAGGTAGGCATCATAGCCACCGTCTTTTAAGCGATAGAGCACTTTGATAGCGTTAGGGCTAAATTGTTTACGAGATATACCATGCTCGCTGCGAGGAATTATCGCAGGTGTCGGGCTGGCCATTTTCACCGTCTCATCGCCTTTTCCAGTTACAAACTGGCGGCAAAAGTTTACAAGCTTGGAAATAATAACTCGTCTCCTGAGCAATCAAGTTTTCTATTCTAGTCGTTGTGAACCACTGCTTTTGTCTTAAAACAGGTCGCATTTAAGGCTCGCTATCATATACTCAAATGAGACTAAATTGAAGTACTTGAAAACAGTGGGCGAAAAGCAAAATCGCCATTTTCTAGAGAGTCTAGTTGAATTTCTTGTACTTTAGGAACGCGATCTAGACTAAAAATGTCAATAGCGTGAGCCAGTAATGCCTCAATATCTTGATAATTATGGAGAGAATCAACTGGCACATACAAATAACGCAGCGCGGCATAAAGGGTTGGTAACGGGTTGCGGTTATCAATAGCTGGAGCATGATTCTGCTTAGATAACTTATATCCGGGCTCTGCGACAGCCAGTGGTACGTGAGCGTACTTAGGTGATGGCCGATTGAGTTGTCGAAATAAACTAATTTGTCTTGCTGTGGGTTCTAGCAGGTCGGCACCACGCACGATATGACTAATCTTTTGCTCTATGTCGTCAACGACCACCACCAATTGATAAGCAAATAAGCCGTCGCGGCGTTTAACGATGTAATCTTCATGCGCAATTGCAGGGGGAATGACAACCGTGCCTTGTATTGCATCATTAAATTCAGTAACTGGACAGCGCTGCTGTAGGCGCAAAGCGTTATCTTGCCAACTTAGCGCTAAAGCTCGGCAATGATTGTTATAAAACCCACCCATTGCTTTAATTTGCCTTCTAGTACATTGACACGCATACACAAGGGAGTCTGATTTTAGTGTCGTCAAATAGGCTTGGTATAGGGCATGGCGCTGCGATTGATAGACAACGTCTTCATCCCAGTAAAGGCCATATGCTTCAAGAGTGGTTAATATATTGTCGGCAGCACCCGCAACTACACGCGGTGTGTCTATATCTTCGATGCGAACGAGCCATTTACCTTGATTGACTTTTGCATCTAAATAGCTACTCAGGGCGGCCACAAGAGAGCCGAAATGAAGCGGTCCGGAAGGCGAGGGAGCAAATCGACCGCGATAGCTCCCAGTTTGCTTTAAGCTTGGGGACACAGGGCTGAGATTATCCTCTGCCTTGTTGTTTTTCTTTGATTTCTGCGAGAGATTTACAATCAACACAAAGATCAGCTGTTGGACGCGCTTCTAAACGGCGAATGCCGATTTCAATACCGCACGACTCACAAAAGCCGAAGTCATCATCTTCGATAAGTTGAAGTGTTTTCTCAATTTTCTTGATTAGCTTACGCTCGCGGTCGCGAGTACGCAGTTCAAGAGAAAACTCTTCTTCTTGCGCTGCACGGTCCACAGGATCAGGAAAGTTTGCCGCTTCGTCTTGCATGTGTGTCTTAGTACGATCTACTTCATTACGTAGATCGGCACGCCATGCTTCTAATATCGCTTTGAAATGAGCACGTTGTGCTTCATTCATGTATTCTTCGCCTGGCTTTTCTTGATAAGGTTCTACACCGGCTTGAGCCAATAACCCTAGTTTTTTCTGGTCTGGCATACCATTCTCCTAAATCCTTAATACATAACCCCAGCTTTCGCCGGCGGGTATAAATAGCAAAATCTTTACCCCTTAGCAAACACTTTTTTACTGCAAATGTCAGCCACTTTTTTCAATGTTTAACTATTTGGGGGAGAAAACTATCACGGCTATATGTGGGCAGCATGAAAAAAGTCAAGCGTAATCAAAAGGAATTTCTTCAATTAATTGTACTTGGTTGTCGTCAATATGCGCTCGGTAAGCAATGATTTCTACCCCATGAGAAATTGCTTCTTTTACTAACGCTGCATATTTTTGATCGATATGGCTGGCTGGTTTGACACAATTTATCCCTGTATGGAGCGCGGCAAACAGTAACACCGCACGATGACCTTGCTGTTTAATGTGGATTAATTCTCTAAGATGTTTTTGACCTCTTAAGGTTTCTGCATCAGGGAAAAAACCTTGCTGTTGCTCGAGCAAAGTCACCGACTTTACTTCAACGTAGCAGAATTGCGAGGATTGTCCATTTTCGAGGTCGCTCAACAAAATATCAATTCGGCTATTTTCAGCCCCGTATTTCACCTCAGTTTGAAGTGTTTTGTAGCCTTGCAGTTGCGTTATTCTTCCTTGCTCTATGGCCTCAACAGACACTTTATTGGCCACCGCTGTATTTACACAAATAAAATGACCATCATTATCTTGCGTCAGCTCCAACGAATGAATGTACTTTCGTTTAGGGTTATCGCTGGTGGAGTAATAGGCCGTAAATCCCGGGTCAGCACAATTGGTCATTCTACCAGTATTGGCGCAGTGTACGGTGAATTCGTCACCACTTGGGGCGCGTAAATCGACAAGAAAGCGTTTATATCGTTTGAGCAAGGTTGCTTGTTGTAATTGCCTAGAAAACTTCATTGGTCGCTTTAGGTTGGGTGTATTTAGTGGCTAGTGTACACTTAACCACACTTACAAGCACAAGAGTGAAAAGAGAATGTCAGAGAAATTTATTGTACGACTGAGTGAAGACGCAAAACCAGAGTATTTATCTGCTGGTGCTGCATTGTCGTTTGAAAAGGACGGTGCTTTTATCCATTTACAACAAGACGAAACGCTGAAGAATATTCAAAAGGCGGCTCGTAGCATCGCACAACAAGGGATTAAACAAGTTCATCTAGAAGGTGGCTTGTGGTGTACTGAATCTCAATGGGCTTTTTATCAAGGTTTTGTGTCACCAAAAGCATTAGATGGTGTGGTGTTTGTTGACAACGACCAGTCAAGTCTTAACGAACTTGATGCACTAAAAGCGTCGGCAACATGGATGCGTCAGATGATCAACGGGACGGCCGAAGATATTTATCCTGAAAGCCTTGCTGGAAAAGCGGCTGAGTTTATTCAGTCATTGGCACCTGAGCATGTTAGCTATCAAATCATTAAAGGCGACGCGCTGTTAGAGCAGCAATGGATTGGTATCCACGAAGTGGGACGCGGCAGTGAGCGTCCTCCTGTGTTGCTTGAGCTTGACTACAACCCAACAGGTAATGATGACGCACCAGTTAGCGCAGCACTTGTGGGTAAAGGGATCACGTTTGACTCAGGTGGCTACTCGATTAAGCCAAGCGAAGGCATGCTTACGATGAAGTGTGATATGGGCGGTGCGGCAACAGTAACGGCTGGTTTAGCGCTGGCTATTCAACGTGGTTTTGACCGTCGTGTTAAGTTGTTCCTATGTTGTGCTGAGAACCTTATCTCAGGCCATGCCTATAAGTTAGGTGATATTCTTACCTACAAAAATGGTACCACAGTTGAAATCGTAAATACCGATGCAGAGGGTCGCTTGGTGCTTGCTGATGGCTTGATGGCTGCCGGTGAAACAGGCGCAGAGCTTATCATTGATGCTGCGACATTAACGGGCGCCGCGCTCGTTGCTGTAGGCCAAGAGTACAATGCGTTATTTGGTTTAGACAAAACACTTGTCGGTGATGTACAGCAGTTCGCGAGTGACGAATTTGAAGCCGCGTGGCCATTGCCTCTAGAAAAGTGGCACCAAAATAACTGTCCATCGCCTTATGCGGATACAGCTAACAGCCGAGCGCAAAAAGGTGGCGGCTTTGGTGGTGCATCAAATGCAGCGGGTTTCCTGTCTCGCTTTGTACCAAACGAAGGTCAAGGTTGGGTGCATATCGACCTTGCGGCTTCTTTCCAAAATAGCGCTAGTGGTCAATGGGCCGCAGGTGCAACGACCTTAGGCATGAGAACCGTAGCGAGAACGCTTCAAGAAAAAGCGTAATCATGCAGTTAGCTGAGTGTATTCCGCGAGACAGTGGAATACACTCGCTTGTTACCACGTTTAAGACAAGAGTGCAGCAGCGAGTCGCACAAAGTCTGATGAAGTCAGTATTCCAACCAATTTGTTTTGCTCGTCTACCACAGGCATACAGCCATGGCGATTATCGACAAAAAAGCGCACCACATCTTGTAGTGATTGGCTTGGGCGCACGCTCGCAAAATCGGTCGCCATAATATCTTGTACTTTTGTTTGCTTTTCTTTTCTGGCAAGCGCATTTGCGCCATAGGTTGCCATTATTCCCATTACCTTGGCGATCATAATCTTTTGCGTGAGCATACCAACTAAGGCTCCTGCTTCGTCAATCACTGGAATGTGACGAACATTTTTTTCTTTCATTAAATTGTGCGCATCTTGCAAGGTATTTTCAGCAATCACTGCGAACGGATCTGGGGTCATTAAATCAGCTACGGTTTGGGTCATCTGCTACTCCTTTTCACTCCATATGCTTATGTTGAGTTTAGCTTGATCTATTTGGCATGTATGGAATTGAGATCAAGTTTTGAACTATTTCTCGAAGAGCTCCTCTTATGAAGACAACAATAAGAAAGGATAACCCAATGAAAAAGTTACTGATGTTAGGTGCTGTTGCGAGCTTACTTTGCAACTCTGTTTTCGCCGCTGAGCGAAGTGTTGAATATGGTGAGATTAATCAAATTCTAGATTTAATCGCCAACAAAGCGCAGTCGCAATATATCTTGTCTAAATTTACAGTGGAAGTGAAGCAGCCTGATATCGCGCTTGAGGATGTTAAACTTTGGCTGGAGCAAGATGACAAGATCATTGCCAACGGTATCATAGACAAAGACGGCAATATTGATTTACCTATTCTCCCGCAGTCTCGTGCAGATCAAGTTAATTTAGTGATCAATCAAGAAAAAGGTGCCGTTGCGATTCTGGTCAATACCGATATAGCGCCGTTGACTAAGCAGCAGGTTATGTATCGCGATTTGTTTATTCTTTTAGAGGATATGGACGCTTTTGTTGAGTTGATGGCAGGTAGCTTGTCTTGGTTTGCTCCAAGCTTTGATGAACTAGAGTTTACATTTACCGAGCCTGCATCAATTCAGTTTGTGGATGCCAAGGGTAAAACCCAAAAGTTTGTGACGGATGATGAATTTAAGATCCAAATCCCTAATAAGAAAAAGTGGATGAAGCAAAATCCATCCTTGCAATTTAGTGCCTTACCCACGCGGTTTGCGCCCATAGATTAGGGAAGAAAGTTCGTATGCCTGCTAGCAGGCAGGCATACTCTTTTCCATCAGGTAATTAGTTAACACTTCGCCACGAACCTTCACTTGTTGTTCCTTTATCACTTGGAAACCAAAATATTCAAAGAAAGGTTTAGCCGTTTTACTAACATGGGAAAATAAGCGCGTTGTGTTGGTTATTTTGCTGTGTTCTAAGAGTGCGAGCATAAGTGCTTTACCTATGCCTTGGCCTTGATGTTCTGCATGGCAAAAAAAGTGATCAATAAGACCGTCAGCTTGGATATCGGCAAAGCCAACAATTTTACCATTTAGTACGGCGACAAGGGGCTGATTGCTCCTTAATCGGTCTTGCCAGCTTTTATCGACAACGTCGCTATGTGCCCATGCATTAACTTGGCTATTGGAGTAATGCTGTATATTTACCGAGCGTATTGTGTCAAACATAAGCTTGCGTAACACTGCTTCTTCGCCGCTTTGAAATTGTCTGATGATAATCATTGCTAATCTTTATTCTTGGAGCCTTAATTGCCCGGAAATAGCGTGTTGCTCAGCAATTTCTGCAAGTCGTACGTATTTTTGTTCAACCAGTTGAGACACGGGAACAAGTTTGGCATCAATACTTTCAAGCTCAGCTAACTTGGCTGCAAGAAAGGCGGCGGTTTCCTTATATGGGTGCGCAATGATAATAACATGCTCGTGATTATCAAGTAGCTTAAGCATATGTTGCCACTGCTTGTTGAGCGCCTCAGTGGATATATCATTATCTAGAAAGATCTGTCGAGCGACGTTTTTTACGCCGTAAAGGTTGGCAGCATATTGGGCTTGACTGTGGCTAGTGGTACGGCTATCCAAAAAGTATAATCCGCGCTTTTTTAGTATTTCCATTGTCCATTTCATTGGCTCTATTTGTTCTGTTAATGCTGAGCCCATGTGATTGTTTACGCCTTTAACCTGAGGCAGTGTCGATAGCGCATTGCCAAGTGTCATTTGCAACTGCCACTTTTCCATATCGGTGGTTAATGCGCCCGGGCCAAGGGCCTTTTCCGTGTCTTGTGCCTGCATTGGCACATGTAATAAAAGCTCGCGTTGTTGGCGACTGGCTGCAAAGGCAAATTGTTGAGAAAAAGGGGTGTGGGGCAGGATCGAAAAGGTGATCCCACCCGGTAAGGACAGCAACTCTAAGTCACGTTGGTGATTGCCAATATCGTCTATAACAATGGCAAACTGTTTTGCTGGCACTGCAAAAGTCATGCAGGCCAGTATTATCCCGATTATTTTTTTTAGCACACAAATTATTATTATAGTTTACAGCCCTACAGGACCGTTTTTTATTTACTGTGATTGAACTAACGCCAGTGCCTTAGGCCAATGCGAGGCAAGTTGTTCAATACCTGTTGTTTTGATTGATTCTTCACCAGTGATTATAGCGCTTTTATCTAACAGGGAAAGCGCTTGTTTGGTAAAATATACATCGGGCTCTATGCCTTTACCTTCAATTGATGTACCTGCTGGTGTGTAGTATCTCGCTGTCGTTAACTTTAATGCAGTAGTACCATTGCCAATTGGGATCAAGGATTGCACTGAACCTTTACCATAGGAACGTAAGCCAACGACTAAGGCACGTTTATTATCCTTGAGTGCGGCGGCTAAAATCTCGGCCGCTGAAGCGGAATTATTGTTGATTAATACCAAAATAGGCGCACCATTTAAAATATCTCCACGCTTTGCAATGTAAGCCTGATTGGCGTCATAGAAGCGGCCTTTGGTCGTGACGATTGTGCCACTGTCTAAAAAAAGATCTGAGATTGCCACGGCACTATTAAGTGTACCGCCGGGGTTGTCACGTAAATCAATAACCAGCTTTTTCAATGGACTACCTAACTGTACTTGTAGTCGGCTTATGTGTCTTGCAACATCATGGTAGGTGTGATGATTAAAACTGTTGACGCTTAAAAAGCCGGTGCCGTCGTTTAAGAGTTTACTGGCGACACTTTCAATGACTATCTCTTGACGTTTAAGCTCAAGTGCAACCAGCTCGTCTTGTCTTAATACTACTAAATTGATGAGATTTTTATTTGCAGCTTTGAGTAGGGCAGACACTTCTTCTATCGATTTGCCCGCAACATTAGCGCCATTGATTGCATGGAGTTTATCACCGCTCTCTATGCCTGCTTGGGCTGCTGGTGAATTGGGCAGGGTATCCAAGATAATCACGTAATTATCTTGCTCTTCGACTTCAATACCAAGCCCTGTGTAGCGTCCATTTGCTGCACTGAAGATGGATTCCAAGTCTTCCTCATTGAGGTATTTAGAGTAGGGATCTAAATTATCGAAGAGGCTCGATAAGTTGCCCGCGTTGTAGCGACTCAGAGGCAAGTCTTCAACATAATAGGTGTGAATATGATACAGGATTTCATCGATTTCTTGAGCCGAGAACTTTTGTGTAGACGCGTGACTAAAAGCGCTAAAACTTAACAAAAGCAGGAAGCTTAATAATGCAACATAGCGCGCTGCGAGCGCGTAAAAACGGGTTTGTCTATTCATGTGCTGCTCCTCATCAAGGTGCAGCACGGGTTATTCAGTTAACTGGATCTGCACCATTTTATCGGATCTACAGCGCTTCCCTTATGCCGTATTTCAAAGTATAGACCAGGATCTCTTTGTCCGCCGCTTTGTCCTACCAAAGCGATCACTTCACCACTGCGAACTTGATCGCCAACATCGCGAAGCAGCGTTTGTGCGTGGCCGTATAGACTCATAAAACCATGACCATGATCGAGCACAATAACCCAGCCAAAGCCATTTAACCAATCTGCATACACAACTTGACCGGGGGCGACACTCGCAATTTCAGCCCCTTCTTTTGCACCAATGAGGACGCCCTTCCAATTCATGCCTGCATGTTTGCTTTGGCCGAATTTATGTTTAATTCGACCTTTGGTTGGTAAACTCATTTTGCCTTTGAGTTTGGCTAGCCCATCTAAACGTACTTCGGCTTCTCTTTGTGCCTTGGCAAGCTCTTCTAACGTTTGGATTAAGGTTTGTTCATTTTCTTTTAAATAAGCGATAGCAGAGCGTGTTTCACTGAGTTTGTTATTTAGGTTTGCAAGCTGGTTTTGACGTTCTTGCTGCGCCTTCTTGAGCGCTTCCAAGCGTTCATTCTGATGGTTTTGTAGCGCTTCTAAGCGTGCTTGTGTTCTTGCTAACTCAGCTTGAGTCTGTGCCAATTCTTGGCCGATAGATTTGAGTTGTTCGAGTTGTTTAATGCGTGCTTTATTTAGGTAATCATAATAGGCAATGGTGCGCTCGAGCTTTGTGGCATGCTCTTGATTAAGTAACATTCTAGAATAATCATGAGAGCCCGTCATGTAGGCACTTTTTAGCTGAGCCGCAAGGATCTTTTCAAATTTTTTCTTGTCGTTTAACAGCGTGCTTTCTTGCTTTTTAAGTTCAGCCTGCTCGGTTTTGTTTTCTTTGATCCCGATTTCTGTGAGTGAGATAGCTTTGGCACTTTTGGCAATATCAAGTTCGAAGGCTTTGAGCTTTGCTTCGTGACTGTTAATTTCACCGCGCTGCTTTTCTAATGCTTGTTGGCTAGCTTTAAGCTGTTGCTGAACTTCGCTTAAGTCTTGTTTGGTTCTAGATTCGTTGGCAACAGTGGGCGCTGTTGTCATGAGTAACGCCGCACCGAGAAGTGCGGCATAGTGAAATGTCGTTTTTAACGGCATACAGGCAGGCCGTTATTTTAAACGCATAATTGGAGTGCCTGTCATCTCGCTAGGCTGCTCCATACCAAGTAAATGCAGCATTGTTGGTGCAACATCGCTTAGTGCTTTTCCTGCTTGTGGCTCTGCATCACGACCTACATAAATAAATGGTACAGGCTCACTGGTGTGTGCTGTGTGAGCTTGGCCCGTTTTCGGGTTTTGCATTTGCTCAGCATTGCCGTGGTCTGCTGTGATCAGAGCTTCACCACTGGTTTCTTTTAACGCTGCAACCACACGACCGATACACTTATCAACGGCTTCACATGCTTTTACTGCGGCTTCGAATACGCCAGAGTGTCCAACCATATCACCATTCGGGTAGTTACAGATAATGACGTCAAATTCACCGCTATGAATGGCTTCAACTAACTTATCAGTTAGCATTTCTGAGTTCATCTCTGGCTGCAAGTCGTAAGTGGCGACTTGTGGAGAAGGAATGAGTTCACGTTTTTCTCCTTCAAAGAGATCTTCGCGACCGCCGCTAAAGAAGAAAGTGACATGGGCATATTTTTCCGTTTCTGAAATACGCAGCTGAGTTTTGTTGTGCTTAGCTAGCCATTCACCTAGCACATTGACAAGTGCTTCAGGCGCGAAAGCGATAGGGGCTTTAATGTCGGCAGCGTATTCAGTCATCATAACAAACGCACTTAAGTCCGGTGCTTTGCGTTTTTCGAAGCCGTTAAAGTCAGCATCGACAAAAACACGGGTTATCTGGCGCGCTCGGTCTGCACGGAAGTTCATAAAGATAACCGTATCACCATCATTGATAGTAGCGGCAGGTTGCCCAGCTTCGGTGATCACTGATGCTTTAACAAACTCATCATTTTCATCACGCGCGTAAGCTGCTTGTAGCGCTTCAACGCCATTACTATAAGTAAAATCAGCGTCGCCACTTACCATCAGGTTGTATGCAGACTCGACGCGGTCCCAACGATTGTCACGGTCCATAGCATAGTAGCGACCAATAATAGACGCTAGTCGGCCACAATTGAGTGACTGCATCAAGGCTTCCATTTTTTCAATTGACGCTTGTGCGCTGCGAGGTGGTGTATCGCGGCCATCCAAAAATGCGTGCAAATAAACGGTTGCACCGCGCTCAGCTGCTAATTTAATTGCCGCAACAATGTGATCTTCATGGCTGTGAACGCCACCTGGGCTCAATAACCCCATTAGGTGAACGGCTTTTCCCTTTGCCACTGCTTTGTCGATATTCTCAACCAGAGCTGGATTGTGCTCAAACTCACCATCGTCAATCGCTTTAGTGATCCGCGTGAAGTCTTGATAAACCACACGTCCTGCACCGAGGTTAACGTGGCCAACTTCGGAATTCCCCATTTGTCCATCCGGTAGACCAACATCAAGGCCTGAACCTGAAATCAAGGTGTGCGGAGCAGAGCGCCATAGTTCATCTAATACTGGGGTATTGGCTGCTAAAATAGCATTGCTCTCGCTTTCTTCGCGATAGCCCCAACCGTCTAAAATCATTAATACCAATGGCTTTTTCTTAGCTGTCATTTGCGCTCCTGAAATCCTGAATTAGGCACGATGTTGATGTCTTATAGCAAACGCTACAAGGTTAGATTTACTAACTTAGGCTGCAGCGCTTCGATAAGCTTGCTCTGGTTGCTGGTAAGTAGAATACCTGTTTTTGTATGAATATTCAGCCCCACAGTGATGAATTATCAACTTTGAGATTGATATTTGCTCATGTTGAACAAGTCTGTTTTGTCGAGAATAAAGCAGGTATACTTGCTGCCACTTTATCGTTTAATAATTTTTGGTTGATAAATTAATGGAACAATACGTTGCGTTTTTAGGTAACCATCCGGTACTTAGCATCATTTGGGTTGTGTTAGCCGCGATGTTAGTGAGTAGTTGGTTTAAGAGTCAGTTTTCTAAAATTAGACAAATTAACCCCCAGCAGTTGACTATGCTTGTTAACCGCCAAGATGGTCAGGTACTCGATATGCGTGCAGCAAAAGAGTTTAACCAAGGTCACATTGCAGGTTCTGAGCAGGTGAATGCGGAAAAACTCAAGCAAAAAGATTTTGCTGGTCTTGAAAAACATAAATCTAAGCCCATTATATTGGTCTGTAACACAGGTA
The DNA here is from genome assembly GCF_002850255.1 of Pseudoalteromonas sp. NC201. NCBI lineage: Bacteria > Pseudomonadati > Pseudomonadota > Gammaproteobacteria > Alteromonadales > Pseudoalteromonadaceae > Pseudoalteromonas > Pseudoalteromonas sp. NC201. The sequence continues at coordinate 3,402,384 of NZ_CP022522.1, read as the reverse complement.
TGACGGCATCTGCTGTTGCTGATAACATGCACAAAGCTGGATTCGAGCAAGTGTACGTATTATCAGGTGGTATTGGCGCATGGCAAAGTGCGGGTTTACCAATCTCTAACGGAAAATAACTGAGGTCTATGATGAGCCAAGTCGTAATTTACACCAAAGACTATTGTCCATTTTGTCATCGTGCAAAAGCACTATTAGATGCAAAAGGTGTCACATACACTGAGTATGATATTGGCGCACAGCCAGAGCTTCGTGACGAGATGATCGAAAAAGCCAACGGTGGCTATACCGTGCCACAAATCTTTATCGCTGAGCGCCATATTGGTGGTTGCGACGATATTATGGCGCTTGAAGCGAAAGGCGAACTCGATAAGCTATTACAAGCATAAGATTGATTGAGCTTTGGCTCAGCTTACTTTTTATAATGACTGCTAGGAACTAGCAGGATCACAACAGAATTTAGGAAATTATCATGGCAGAACAAAACCAAGCAGCAGAACAACAACAAGAAGGCGCTCAGTTCAACATTCAACGTATCTATACTAAAGATGTATCGTTTGAAACGCCAAACTCACCAGGTATCTTCCAAAAAGAGTGGACACCAGAAGTTAAGCTAGACATGGACACACGTTCAGCAAAGCTTGATGACAACGTTTTTGAAGTTGTTCTCGCGCTAACGGTAACGGCAACTATTGGTGAAGAAACTGCATTCCTATGTGAAATCCAACAAGCTGGTATCTTTGCAATTGCAGATCTTGAAGAAATGCAAATGGCACACATGCTAGGCGCATTCTGCCCTAACATCCTATTCCCATATGCGCGTGAAGCGGTAGCTAGCCTAGTTAACCGTGGTACTTTCCCACAGTTAAACCTTGCGCCAGTTAACTTTGACGCATTATTCGCTCAGTATATGCAGCAACGTGCGGCTCAAGCACAGCCTGAGCAAACTGCTGACGCATAATTGATGAGTACAGCAAAATCAGCTGTAACTGTATTGGGGGCGGGGTCTTATGGCACCGCCCTTGCTATTTGTTTCGCCCGAAATGGTCACCAAGTGACACTATGGGGACGCAATAGCGAACACGTTGAGGCGCTAGCAGCTGAGCGCAAAAACCAACGTTATCTTCCTGACATCCAGTTTCCAAACACGCTTGAACTTGAGGCCGATTTAGAAACGGCTGTTAAGTCTAGCGAGCGTATTTTGGTGGTTGTGCCAAGTCATGCGTTTGCAGACACCTTAAAGAAGATTAAACCTATGCTACTTGAGAATGCAAAAGTAGCTTGGGCAACCAAGGGGCTCGAACCAAATACTGGGCGATTATTGCAAGAGGTTGCACTGGATGTGTTAGGTGACGATGTGCCGCTGGCGGTGCTAAGTGGACCTACTTTTGCAAAAGAAATGGCCGCAGGATTACCTACTGCTATTTCAGTGTCTTCGATTTGTGCAAAGTTTCGTGAAGAGCTCGCAGAGCTGTTGCATTGCGGTCGCTCGTTTAGGGTGTATAGCAACGAAGACTTTATTGGTATTCAGCTCGGCGGCGCGGTCAAAAATGTTATCGCAATTGGCGCGGGCATGTCTGACGGCTTTGGTTTTGGTGCGAATGCTAGAACGGCGCTTATCACCCGAGGACTCGCTGAACTTTGTCGTTTAGGATGTGCGTTAGGCGCGCGCTCTGAAACCTTTATGGGTATGGCGGGGCTTGGTGATCTCATTCTCACTTGTACGGATAACCAGTCGCGTAATCGCCGTTTTGGTCTTGCACTTGGCTCGGGAAAGTCGGTCGATGAGGCGATGTCGAGTATAGGTCAGGTGGTCGAAGGTTATCGCAATACCAAAGAAGTTTATCTACTTGCCAAACGCACTGGTATTGAAATGCCGATCACTGAGCAGATCTATCAAGTGCTTTATGAGCAAAAAGATGTGAAAGAAGCCGCAATGGCGTTGCTTGGTCGCGAGAAGCGAGCTGAGTGATAATCGAATAGAGAGGCGTAGCTACCTCTCTATTACTCTCCAAACTTAATGTTATAGCGACGCTTAAACCACAGTAAAAATGGGATTTCAATCACGCTAAATGCGACAATCGTAAACACCACCCAATTACTCTTAAAAAACACTAACGAAAACTCGATATCCTTGCCATAGTACAAACTTCCAGACACGACTAAAGAAACCGCAGTAACCAATAAATCTTGTTTGCTGATACTGGCGAGACTTTTCTCTTTTAACTTTGGGTAAACGAATACGTAGGCCACAAAAAGTAGAATAAAGTTGAGTAAAATAAGCGTTAGCTCAGGTGACATGATTACCTCTATGCCTTGTGTGTCATTCGGCACAAGATAACATAATTTCTTAGCTTAATGCCTCGTGGAAACGCTTTTTATCTGATACTGAACAGGTATAATGGTGAATCCAACTTTTGAGGTGCACATGATCTCCAAGAATCAACAAAAACTACTTCGTGCTTTAGGGCAAAAAAAATATCGCAAACAACATGGTCTGTATTTAGTGCAAGGCGAAAAGAATGTGATTGAGTTAGTTGATGCTGGGTTGGCTGTTGAACAGCTGTTCGCGACCAATGAGTTCATGACAAAGTATAAATCCAAACTCGTTAATATTGACTGTGTAGAAGCAGAAGAGGAAGTGTTGAGCAAGGTGAGTACTTTGGTGTCAAATAATGCGGCGATAGCGGTCGTTGCAATGCCGCCAGCAGAAGAAATCAATACTGCTGGGCTGGTGTTGGCATTAGATGGAGTCTCAGACCCGGGTAATCTCGGTACCATTATTCGTCTTGCTGATTGGTATGGATTAACGCAGCTCGTGGTAAGCGAAAACTGCGCCGATCAATTTAACCCTAAAGTGATCAGTGCCACTATGGGCTCATTTGTGCGTGTTAATGTGGTGAGAACCGATCTCGAGGCCTTTTTAAAACAATATCAAGGCGAGTGCTATGGTGCATTCCTTGGTGGTGAGAGCGTACATCAGTGCCAATTTAGTCGTAATGCCGTGTTGGTCATGGGCAGCGAGTCTCATGGTATTAGCGATACCATAGCGGCGCACATCAATAAAAAGGTGACTATTCCTGCGTTTGGTGGTGCTGAATCATTGAATGTGGCGATGGCTACCGGGATCATTTTGGATAATATTAAACGCTGTCATTGCTAACTCATAGATCTTACTAATGAATTGTCTTATTCTCAAAAGTAACCGCGAACAATAATAATAAGCTATGCGACTGAGTAACATCAAACTGGCCGGCTTTAAATCTTTCGTAGAGCCAACCAAGATCCCGTTTCCTGACCAGATGACATGTGTGGTTGGGCCAAACGGCTGTGGTAAGTCTAATGTTATTGATGCAGTTCGCTGGGTACTGGGAGAAAGCTCCGCGAAAAACCTCCGTGGCGATGCCATGACGGACGTTATTTTTAACGGTTCGACCAAACGTAAACCTATCTCGCAAGCTTCTGTAGAACTGATTTTTGATAATACTCAAGGCCGGTTGCCCGGCACGTTTGCAGATCGTAACCAAATTGCCATTAAGCGTTTAGTGACGCGAGATGGTCAATCTCTTTATTTTTTAAATGGTAGTAAGTGCCGTAAGCGCGATATCACGGATATCTTTTTAGGTACTGGCCTAGGTCCTCGCAGTTATGCAATCATTGAGCAAGGGATGATCTCTCGCTTGATCGAAAGTAAGCCGCAAGAGTTAAGAGTTTTTTTAGAAGAAGCCGCCGGAATTTCAAAATATAAAGAGCGTCGACGAGAAACCCAAACCCGGATCAAGAGTACCCGCGAAAACATGGAGCGTTTGCTCGATGTTAGGCAAGAGCTACAGAGTCAGCTAGATAAACTGGCACTTCAAGCACAACAGGCGAGCGAATATAAGTCTTTAAAGTCGCAAGAGCGTGACTTAAAGTCGTGGATAGCAATTTTAAAGTGGCAAAGCCTTGAGCAAAAGCAGGCAATAAAAGCCAAAGAAATTGCCAAACTCAACGAAAAATTAGCATTTTTTAATGAAGCTCACAGTGGCCATGACAGCATTTTGGCGACGCTAGAACATGAAATTAAGCATTTCAATGATGGCTATGAGCAAGCACAACATAGCGTGCACCGAATTGAAACCCAGTTGGCAACGCTTGAGCAACAGAAGGTCAATCTAACTGAAAAAAAGCGTCAGCTTATTGAGCAGTCCCAAATACTGAAATCACAACAGCAAGAAGTGATTGAGGCGCAAGACGAGCAAGCCGAGTATGTGGCGAGCAGTGCTGAAAAAGTCGCTGAAGTTTCTGAGCGACTTGAGATTGCGCTATTGCAATTGGAAGAAATTCAACTCACAAATGAGCAAAGTGACACAGAGCAAACTCAATTAGAAGCACAGTATAATGACGCGCAGAAGCAGTATCAACAAATACATGCTCAGGTACAGCAAGGGGCAAGCCAATTAGCGCAACAACAGCAAGCTAAACTGCACATAGATAAGCGTCAGGCTGAGTTGCAGGAACAGGCTGACGCGCATCACGCATCTATGTTGGAAAATGACTTGGCTAAAGCTCAGGATGCACATCATCAGTTAGTTCAAGCGATGGCTAAATTACAAAGCCAAGCTGGTAAGTTGCAAGGTCAAGAGCAAACCAATAAAGAAGAAATCTTACAGGCACAGACTCATGCTCAAAAAGCGCTTCAGGCGTTACAAGAAGTGCAATCTGAAATAAAGGCGTTATCACGCTGGGCAGAGGAAACGTCGGAGACTTCTGCTACGACTATGTTATCGCAGCTTGTTGTTGAGTCTGGGTATGAAGAGTGCGTGGAGGCGGCACTGCTTGGGTTGACGCATTTAGTCGTTGAGCAACGCGAAATGAATACGCTGTGGCCCACTGAACTCGAAGTTCCCGCTGATTCCGTTGCGACAAAAATAAGCTCAGGGCTGTTCCCCAGCTTTTTAACGAAAATAAAATTATGTGCTGAATCTACAGACTTTAAATCGTGTGAACAATTCCTTCTTGGCGTGACGGTCGGTGGCGTTATTGTGGGAGATAACTTTAAGGCCAAGACGAAAAGCAATGAAGAGAGTGGCGCGTTAAAACGCTATGCCCAATTGCAGTCATGTCATACTCAACTTCCTCATTTGCAACAACTCGCAGAAGAGGCTGAACAGGTTGTAGCACAAAAGCGTATTGCTCTTGAAGACACGCAAGTTGGTTTATTAGAAAAACAGCAATGTGTTCACGAAAAGGCCCAAGCAATCGCCAGCCATAAAACCAAAGTTGAAATGCTGGATGAGAATCTGAGCGCTTGGCGTGAGCAAGGACAGAAAATTCAGGAACAGCTTGATGTCATTGCTCAAGAACGAGGCGAGGTCATTGAACAACTTGAACTTTATACTGAACAGCAATTACAACGTGAAGAGTTACTAGCGCAAGCACAACAAACACAACAACTAGCCGAGGCTAAGTTGACTGAGTTTAAACAACATAGTCAATCTCGACGCGCCGCATTACAAGATGCGCAGCAATTAGTTCATACCACTAAACTTGCGTCGCAGCAGGCAGAAAGTGAACTACAGCTCAGCAATTCTAAGTTGGAACACTTGCAACATCGCCGCGATGAAATAAATCAGCGCATTGAGCAAACACAAGAAGATATTTTGCTTTGTGAAGAGCCGCTCGCGGAGGCACATGAAGACATTGAATTATTGCTCTCCCAACATCTAGAAGCCAAGGCGCAAAAGCAAACGATGTTGGATACGCTTAACCAAGCCAAGGAAAACCTCTCCCAAAAACAAGCGGCATTAAAAGATGCACAAGGCGAAGTGAGTAAACTCAATGAGTCTTTGCAACAAGTGAAACTTGAAGAGCAAAGCTTGATGATAAAGGCGCAAGCGGCACTTGAACCTTTGCAGGAGCTTGGTCGGACGCTAAAAGCGGAGCTGGCGCAATTACCTGAAGACGCAAACTTGGGCCAGTATCAAGCCAATTTGAGTCGAGTCAGTAATGATCTTGGTAAGTTAGGGGCTGTAAACTTAGCCGCAATTGAAGAGTTTGAAGAAGCGAAGGCACGTAAAACCTATTTAGATACACAGCTGGATGATCTCACTAATGCGTTAGAAACGTTAGAAGCGGTGATCAGAAAAATTGATAAAGAGACCAAAACCCGCTTTAGTGCCACCTTTAATCAAGTGAATGAAGATTTAGCCGAGTTGTTTCCTAAAGTGTTTGGTGGGGGGAATGCATATCTAGAATTGACTAGCGATGACCTGCTTGAAAGTGGTGTTTCTATCATGGCAAGGCCGCCTGGTAAGAAAAACTCGACAATTCATCTGTTAAGTGGTGGAGAAAAAGCGCTGACCGCATTATCATTGGTGTTCTCAATATTCAGGCTTAATCCAGCCCCATTCTGTATGCTGGATGAAGTAGATGCACCGCTTGATGACGCAAACGTAGGACGATTTTGTCGTTTGGTTGAAGAAATGTCGCAAACAGTGCAATTTATTTATATCAGTCATAACAAGGTCGCTATGGAAATGGCGGGTAGACTGACGGGGGTAACCATGGCAGAACCCGGGGTGTCGCGTATGGTTGCCGTAGATATAGAACAAGCGGTGCAAATGGCACAGGCATAACAACAAAAAAGGTGAGCAATGGCCACAGAGTTAAGATGGGCATTAATCGTGATCAGTGCGTTGGTCATAGGCGGGTTACTCATACATGGACTTTGGTCTGTTCGTAAGAAGAGCAGCGATAAAGTGTCTAAAAAGGAGCCCAATGAACTCAAAGAGCAAACGCCGAATCATGATAAAGAGCCTGACGAACCTGAAATTGGAGAGATGACCTTTAGTGCGGTGGATGACGAGCCTGCGACTGAGGGCATTATAGCGACTGAAGAGTCTGAAACTGAGGTGCAAACCGAGAACAGTGGATCTGAAGAGGTTGAGCTTGAAGAGAATGCGATAGAGCCACAAGACTTTATTATTCTTCACGTTGACATGCCTGAAGGCCTGAAAATGGCAGGTTCAAGGTTATTACCAACCGTGTTAAGCCTTGGGTTTAAATATTCTGATGAGGGCTTCTTCAATCGCCATTTAGAGCCGTCCGGAAACGGTCCTGTGTTATTTAGATTGGTAAACATGTACAACCCAGGTACGTTTGATATCGATAACATGGAACAATTTAGCACCGCTGGCATTAGCCTATTTATGACCTTACCTTGTGAAGGCGATAACTTGGCTGCATTTAATATGCTTCACAGTGCATCGAAAAAACTAGCTGAAGAGTTTGGTGCAACCGTACTTGATAAAGACCGCGAGCCGTTAACGGTTGAAGCCGTGCGTGGTTATGTTGAAAAAGTGCGTGAATTCGCCGCTTAATCGCTACTTAGAATTATTTTTAAGCCACTGGCATCCGCTGGTGGCTTTTTACGTTTAGAGGTTTAAATGTCAGACAACATTGAAAGCCAAGTTGCAGCTCTTAGGCAGCAACTCGAAGATTACAATTACCAATATTATGTTCTAGATAACCCAAGTGTGCCTGATGCGGAATATGATCGTGTAATGCGCCAGTTGATGGTGCTTGAGCAGCAGCATCCTGAGTTACAAAGTCCGGATTCCCCATCGCAGAAAGTGGGTGGTGAAGCGCTTAGCAAGTTTGAGCAAGTAACACACAGAGTACCTATGTTGTCGCTCGATAATGCCTTCGACGAAAGTGAATTTACGGCATTTAATCGCCGTTTAAAAGAGCGCCTATTGGCAAGTAAAGATGTTACTTTTTGCTGTGAACCAAAGCTCGATGGCTTGGCTGTGTCTATTTTGTATCGTGATGGTGTGCTCGTTCAAGCGGCGACAAGGGGAGATGGTCAAGTTGGGGAAAACATCACTGAGAACGTCAAAACCATTCGCAATATTCCGCTGAAACTGCGTGGAGAACATATTCCGCATGAAGTAGAAGTGCGTGGTGAAGTTTTTATGGATACTGCGGGTTTCATTAAGCTAAATGAAACGGCACAAGCGAAAGGTGATAAGACCTTTGCAAACCCAAGAAATGCGGCAGCGGGAAGTTTACGTCAATTAGACTCAAAAATCACCGCTAAGCGTCCGTTGATGTTTTATGCTTATTCTATGGGTTTAGTTGAAGGCGGTGAGCTGGCCAACGAGCACTATGCGCAGCTACAGCAATTACAAGGTTGGGGCTTGCCAATGAGCCCTGAGACAAAGCTTGTCGATAATGCACAGCAAGCTTTGGCTTATTATCAAGATATCATGACGCGCCGTGCTGAGCTTCCCTATGAAATTGATGGCGTAGTGATCAAAGTGAATGATAAAGCGCAGCAAGAGCAGCTTGGTTTTGTTGCTCGTGCGCCGCGCTGGGCGATTGCATTTAAGTTCCCTGCACAAGAAGAGATCACTCAGCTGCTTGATGTTGAGTTTCAGGTCGGTCGTACTGGGGCGATCACGCCCGTCGCACGCTTAGAGCCTGTTTTTGTTGGTGGTGTTACGGTATCGAATGCCACGCTTCATAATGGTGATGAAATTGCGCGTTTAGGTGTAAAGATTGGTGATACCGTTATTGTACGCCGAGCTGGGGATGTGATCCCTCAGGTAACTCAGGTCGTGTTAGATAGGCGTCCAGATGATGCCAAAGAGATTGAGTTCCCAGATACTTGTCCGGTGTGTGATTCTCATGTTGAACGCGTTGAAGGAGAAGCGGTTGCGCGTTGTACTGGCGGTTTAGTGTGCCGTGCACAACGTAAAGAAGCAATTAAGCACTTTGCATCGAGAAAGGCCCTCGACATAGATGGCCTTGGCGACAAAATAGTTGAGCAGTTAGTTGAGCGCGAGCTAATCAAAACCCCTGCCGATCTGTTTATCTTAAGACAAGGGCATTTTGAGTCTCTTGAACGTATGGGACCTAAGTCTGCTAAAAACTTGGTTGCGGCACTTGAAGAAGCAAAGCAAACAACGTTAGCCAAATTTTTGTATTCGCTTGGGATCAGAGAAGTCGGTGAAGCGACAGCACAAAACTTGGCAAATCACTTCCTGACGCTTGAAAAAGTGATGGCCGCCTCCATTGATACTCTACAGCAAGTAAGTGATGTTGGTGTTGTTGTTGCGCAGCACATTCATAGCTTTTTTGCCGAGCAGCACAATCAAGAGGTGGTAACTGCATTGATTGAAGTGGGTGTAACTTGGCAAGATGTGGCAGCACCGTCAGAGGATACACAACCTTTAGCAGGGCTAACTTATGTGTTGACTGGAACCTTGAGCCAATTGAACCGCAACGATGCTAAAGCGAGATTGCAAGCGCTTGGCGCTAAGGTCGCGGGTAGTGTGTCGAAAAATACGGATGCAGTTTATGCTGGCGAAAAAGCAGGCTCTAAGCTCACGAAGGCACAAGAGCTAGGTGTTGAGGTGTTCGATGAAGAGGCGCTGATCGCACTGTTAAACAAATACGAGTAGTAAAATGAAATCAGTAACACGATACGGCCCTGAATACTGGGATAAATATGGCGTTTATCGTACGCCAATCGCTTTTAATTTAGCGCTGGTTGTGTTGCTCCGCCCGTTACTTATTTGGGTGTTTTCTGCACTTGCGAGACGCCCAGACTTGGATTTGATGTCGCTATTTTTTGAGTCTAAGTTTCACTTTTTTGTCGCGACAGGGATCGCTTGTATCGCGCTCATACCAACCGTTGTGTTTTCTCTTAGGCGGCCAACAAGTTCTCCAAAGCTTGCTGCCGTCTGGCGTTATATGCGTTTGCCACTTATATTAACAGCGGTACTCGATTTAGCGTGGTTGATCCTGCAAGCTGGGAAAACTCATTATAGTTTTTCTCCTTATATTGCCGTACAAATTGTGTTGGTGAGTTGGGTACTATTATATTTAATTAAAAGCCGCTATCTAAGTTGCTTTTTTGGCGATTGGCCACTTCCTGTTGAAGAGCAAAAGACAGAAGTAAACAAGAGAGAGAATTGAGATGTTAAAGTGGTTAGATATACTAAACTTTGCCAGAAATGGTAATCCTGTTGCTCCTCGCAGAGTTGATAAATCGGACCAGCAATGGCAATCAGAGCTTGCTCCAGAAATTTACATGATCACCAGGAAAAAGGGGACTGAACGCCCGTTTAGCTCACAAAGTTGTCAGCTTTTTGAACCTGGTAAATACTACTGTGTATGCTGTGGCGAGTTGTTATTCGATGCCGAAGAAAAGTTTGATAGTGGCTCTGGTTGGCCCTCGTTTACACAGCCTGCAGCAGTGGAAGCGGTTGCGTATCATGGCGATAAGAGTCATGGAATGACGCGCGTCGAAATCACTTGTAACGTGTGTGATAGCCATTTAGGTCACGTATTCCCCGACGGCCCTGAGCCAAGTGGACTGCGTTATTGTGTTAATGCCCTCGCAATGGAAAAGAAATAGCTCAATTGCGATAAACAAGTGATTACTCAAAGTCGAGTTTCATTTCATTTAGTTTAGCTTTGAGTTTACCGTAGCGGATCTGCTGTTCACTATCCAACTCAGACTGATTTAGCAAAGTAGTACAACGCTTTGCTAAATTGGAATTAAAAGTACTTCCTGACTTAGCACAACTATCACTCATACATTGCAGTAAATTTAGCGCTATTCCCAAGTTTTTAGGCATAATTCTAAATGCTTGAGTGAATGCCTCCAAAGCGGTTTCATATTGTCCTTTGTTAAACTGTGTGACCGCATGGTTATTCAGCTCTCTAGGACCCATAGTGATCTCTTTTTTCTCTTGTTGCTGCTGATATAGATAGTGCATTGTGATGGGATCTGCGCTTGAGTTATGGCGTTCACAGTGTGCAATAACTTGACTAAATAGCTCCTGAGCTTTGTGGTTTAACCCCACCTCATGTAGTGCTTTTGCTTTGTCTAAAGTGGAATCTACCGAGCGAATAACGGGTTCATCTTCTAACTGTTCTAGCAGTTGTTTCGCTTTTTTATGCTCATCTTTTAGGTAATGGACGCGGGCGTTGAGGACATCGATTTGCGCTTGGGTTTGTGCGTTTGGAAATTGCTGTTTTAAATCACTCAGGTATTGTTGCGTTTGCCTTGTGAGACGAGTAACTTGGTCTGATTGATCGGTACTCAAGGCAAAGTCTATTCCTGCTCGTGCGGCGTTCAAATACACTTCTGGTTTGTCATGGATCGAGTAGCGCGCGAAACTTGCTATATCTTTATGCGCTTTATAGCTGGCTTCATAGTCGTGATTAATTTGCGCAACTCGACCAAGTGACTGTTGCCTATTTATGTTTCTGGGTGCCATCTCAATTGCTTGCTCTAACAATTGTTGGGCATTCTCATATTGGTTTAGTTTTATTTCGAGTTTGCTCAATAAATCGAGCGCAGGAAGACGAGTTTCCGGTCGCTCTATTAAGGTTTTCAACATCTTCTGAGCGATAACATCTTCATTGTTGGTAATGAGCGCCTCGACCAAGCCTAGCTTTGCCCATGTAAACTTTTGCAGAGCCAAAACCGACTTGTAAAAAGACTTTGCTTCTTCTAATTGATTGAGTCTGAGTAGAAGTTCTCCTTTTAGCTTTAGGAGTAGGGAAGTGTAGTTATGATCTTTGTTGTCTAGTTCTAGATCTAGCGCTTTTAAGGCCTTTGAATAGTTCTTATCGTCTACAAGCAAGTTTATATGCCTTAAAGCCTGTTTACGCTTTAAAACTCGTTCTATACGGTTTTGTAGTTCTTTTATTGAAAAGGGCTTAACTAAAAAGTCATCGGGTTGGAGTTCGATAATACTATGGACTAACTCGGGGCTAGTTTCAGAAGAAATAAAAATAAAAGCGGTACTTGAGCGAATTAACTGTTTGGACCGTAACTCTTCATAAAATTGATAGCCATTTTGCTTTTTTGCTAAACCAAAAGAGCATACGATGAGATCAAACTTATTGATAGTGCAAAGCTCTTTTGCACTGTCTGCACTTTCTGCAAATTTTAAATTTCTGAAATCTAACTGTTCTAAAGATTGTTTCATATAGCTCAATGCTAATGGTTGATCTTCAACGATTAACATTTTGGCATTTTGAATAGATGGAGCTGACATAGAAACAATTTTTAGACAATGGCTTTGCTTCTAGTCTAGTACTTAGGTGTAGTTTTGAAAACAAAAATTAACTCATTTTTAGTAGGTTAGTCTATTTAGCTTATCCCAACTATTTACTGAGGTTAGTGTCAAAATAGTTAAGGGTATAAGCAAAATTTGGGAGGCTGGGTAGAGTATCTAATTAGTTAGTAAATGAGAAAAACGAGGTTGTTTCTATGGACTTTATGGCAGGTTTAAGTTTATTCAGTTTGATGTGCTGTTTGAGTATGTGAAAAGTAACAATGACTATAAATAAAGTGAAAAAGTGTCTTGTACTAGATTTAAAGTTGTAGTTTTAGCCTTGCTTAGACTTAGCGTGATGTTTTGTATCGGCCACTCTATCTAGAAAATAAAGTGGTGGGTTGTACTGGACTTGAACCAGTGACCCTCGCCTTGTAAGGGCGATGCTCTCCCAACTGAGCTAACAACCCAAATTGTGTTTCAATTTATACTCTTGAATAGAGTGATGGTGGGTTGTACTGGACTTAAACCAGTGACCCTTGCCTTGAACAGGCTTAGTGCGATGCTTTGCATCGACCACTCTATCTAATAAAGAATAAAGTGGTGGGTTGTACTGGACTTGAACCAGTGACCCTCGCCTTGTAAGGGCGATGCTCTCCCAACTGAGCTAACAACCCAAATTATATTTCAATTTATACTCTTGAATCGAGTTTAATGTCCAATTCTAATCTAAGAGTAGAAGTGGTGGGTTGTACTGGACTTGAACCAGTGACCCTCGCCTTGTAAGGGCGATGCTCTCCCAACTGAGCTAACAACCCAAATTGTGTTTCAATTTATACTCTTGAATAGAGTTTAATGTCCAATTCTAATCTAAGAGTAGAAGTGGTGGGTTGTACTGGACTTGAACCAGTGACCCTCGCCTTGTAAGGGCGATGCTCTCCCAACTGAGCTAACAACCCAAATTGTGTTTCAATTTATACTCTTGAACAGAGTTATAGTGGGTTGTACTGGACTTAAACCAGTGACCCTCGCCTTGCTCAGGCTTAGTGCGATGCTTTGCATCAACCACTCTATCTAATAAAGAATAAAGTGGTGGGTTGTACTGGACTTGAACCAGTGACCCTCGCCTTGTAAGGGCGATGCTCTCCCAACTGAGCTAACAACCCAAATTGTGTTTCAATTTATACTCTTGAATCGAGTTTAATGTCCAATTCTAATCTAAGAGTAGAAGTGGTGGGTTGTACTGGACTTGAACCAGTGACCCTCGCCTTGTAAGGGCGATGCTCTCCCAACTGAGCTAACAACCCAAATTGTATTACAACGTCTGCCGTTGTGGGGCGGTATTATAGGTTTAGTTTGAAAAGAGTCAACACTTAACTTTAAAAAACTATGCTGTATGATGTTTTTATGCTCAACGCTTTAAGCTCTTCATTATAGAAGAGGTGAGGGGGCTTATATTTTTGGTCCTAGAATCATCTTATTTTGGGGGAAAGTAAGTTGCTGTGCTTTGCATGTTATAGCGCGAAATTAAGCAGGGTAGGATACCATGCGGAATAAGAAAAGAGCCGTAAATCACTCTGGCCTAATTGGATTTAAAACAAAAAGGCAGAGGTTCGGTAACTATGCGTTTTAAATTGTGTAATAAATAATCCAATTCAAGGTGTTAGGCTTGCAAAGGGGAGCGATTTGGTTATATTCTACGCTTCTTGATTTAAAATGAATCAGTTAGAAAAAACTTTCATAAAAGTTGTTGACTTTATTTTTTCTCCTGCATAGAATGCGCCCCGCACTCAGCGATACAGGCTAGCAGTTCAGGTCTGACTATTATGGGGCTATAGCTCAGCTGGGAGAGCGCTTGCATGGCATGCAAGAGGTCGACGGTTCGATCCCGTCTAGCTCCACCAATTTATCGTTAGTGCATATGTCCTAGTACATAATTCAAATGGCAACGCCTCGAGTGCGAAGCTGTTTGTTATTGTGTCCCCTTCGTCTAGAGGCCTAGGACACCGCCCTTTCACGGCGGTAACAGGGGTTCGAATCCCCTAGGGGACGCCACTTACTTCGGTAGGTAACTCGGTTAGCAAGAGTATAAACCGCTAAATCAAGTCCTAGTGACACAGAAATAGCAAGTCTGTGATTTGCAAAAAATTCTGCGTCCCCTTCGTCTAGAGGCCTAGGACACCGCCCTTTCACGGCGGTAACAGGGGTTCGAATCCCCTAGGGGACGCCACTTACTTTAGTAAGTAACTCAGTTAGCAAGAGTATAAACCGCTAAATCAAGTCCTAGTGACACAGAAATAGCAAGTCTGTGATTTGCAAAAAATTCTGCGTCCCCTTCGTCTAGAGGCCTAGGACACCGCCCTTTCACGGCGGTAACAGGGGTTCGAATCCCCTAGGGGACGCCACTTACTTTGATAAGTAACTCGGTTAGCAAGAGTATAAACCGCTAAATCAAGTCCTAGTGACACATCTGTGTCCCCTTCGTCTAGAGGCCTAGGACACCGCCCTTTCACGGCGGTAACAGGGGTTCGAATCCCCTAGGGGACGCCACTTACTTTGGTAGGTAACTCGGTTAGCGAGAGAATAAACAGCTAAATCAAGTCCTAGTGACACATCTGTGTCCCCTTCGTCTAGAGGCCTAGGACACCGCCCTTTCACGGCGGTAACAGGGGTTCGAATCCCCTAGGGGACGCCACTTACTTTGGTAAGTAACTCGGTTAGCAAGAGAATAAACAGCTAAATAAAGTCCTAGTGACACAGAAATAGCAAGTCTGAGATTTGCAAAAAATTCTGCGTCCCCTTCGTCTAGAGGCCTAGGACACCGCCCTTTCACGGCGGTAACAGGGGTTCGAATCCCCTAGGGGACGCCACTTACTTTCTGTATTCTACTCTCATCATAAAAATGTTCATATTTTCCTTTCATTGTTGTTTAAGTTCAGAATTCTGCTAGTTTTTATATTAACTTTCTGTTGTTCGTTAAGTATTCATACCAATTTTCCTTAGTACTTGCTCACTTTAAAAGAGTAAATCTGATGATAATAAGGCAAGATTTTCTCGCCTCAAAATAGAGCACTTAAATAAGCATATTGGTATCAAATCATATTTCACTATGATCTCAATCAGTCTTTCGGTGAAATCTCTTACGGTTTTTAAGAAAGTAATAATTTATTATCTATTGCCCTTTTTAATCGAGAGCGAGCTATGACAAAAGGTAGAGCTGATTACACAGGAAAAGAGAATGATTATCCAAGTTCTTACAATCTACTTTCAACGACAAACGTAAAAGGTCAGATAAAGTATGCGAATTCGCAGTTTTGTGAAGTTGCAGGGTTTTCACTTAGTGAGTTAGAGGGGAAGCCCCATAATATCGTTAGGCATCCAACAATGCCTAAAGCCGCTTTCAAGAACCTATGGGATTATATCGAAACGGGTAAACCTTGGATGGGAATGGTTAAAAACCGCTGCAAGAATGGCGATCACTATTGGGTTAATGCTTTTGTTACTCCTATTAAAGATGCATCAGGTAAGACTGTCGAATATCAATCGGTAAGGACAAAGCCGAGCCGGGAGGTCGTTAACCGTGCAGAGGAAATCTACGCAGATTTAAATAATGGTGTATCACCAAGTAAATTTACTCGAGCTTCTTGGTCTTTGTCAGCTCAAATGATGGCAATAATAATTGTTTTCTATGCCTTAACCATGTTGATCTCAGCTTTATCATCACCTTGGAATTACCTCGCTGAAACTCTACTTACTCTTGCTGTTTTATTTATTACTTATTCTCGCCTTGCTCCAGTGCGGTCGCTCAGCGAAAAAGCAAAAAAAGTATACGATAACCCTCTGATGCAAAAAGTGTATCTCAATAAGGTTAATGATGTTGCATCTATAGAGCTTGCTTTACTCGCTAGAGAATCCGAGCTTCGGGCTGTGCTTGGGCGTGTTAAAGATGCTAGTGCCACCGTTTCAGAATACGCAACCAAAACGATGCAAGAATGCAAAACGAGTTCTGATATTTTAAATCGACAGCAAGCGCAAACCGGCTCCTTAGCAACAGCAATTAATCAGATGTCTGTTTCGATTGGTGAAATAGCCTCTAATACTAACAATGCAGCGCAGCAATCCGAAGCGGCGCTTGAATCCGTTGTGAGAGGCAACAAAGCCGTTGATGACAATATGGAGAATAATTATGCTTTATCGGAAGAGCTATCTCGCACTCAAAAAGACATAGAAGATCTTAATGCGCAAACGGTTAACATCGAAGGGGTTGTTGATGTGATCCGTGGGATCTCCGAGCAAACCAACTTACTCGCTTTAAATGCTGCTATCGAGGCTGCACGTGCAGGTGAACAAGGCAGAGGGTTTGCGGTTGTTGCTGATGAGGTAAGGGCGCTTGCGCAAAGGACACAAGATTCGACAACCGAGATTAATGGTATTATTGCCGATCTGAGGCAACGAGCAGAGAGGGCAGTTACTGCAATTCAAAGTGGAGTAGAGCGTTCTTCTGAATGTGTAGTAAAGGCAGAAGGCACTAAAGTGAGCCTTGAAACGATCAACACAATAGTAAATGAAATATCAGGTTTGAACTATCAAATTGCGACATCGACAGAAGAGATGTCGAGTGTTTCTAATGAGCTGAACGCAAATGCAGTGACAATTTCAGGTCTTGCGGATGAGTCTATGAAAAGTGCGCGCAAGACGCATGAAACGATGAAAAATACAGAGCAGGCTTTAGAAAACCAAGAAGTGCTCGTCGAGCAGTTTATTCGCAAATTAAACCGTGCCCACCGTTGAGTGGATAACTTAAAGTAGTACAGCACCGACAGGGTTGTTTATGGGGGAGGCTAATCAGAGCTATTTAACCTGAGGTTTGGATAAGGAATGAGCTAACTCATTGTTTTTAATACCACATTAAATTATACCCTTATCTAGCCAGTCAGTTTTAGGGATAACAAGGCGAATTTATGCACCAATAGCTGGCTATTGGAAGTGAATTCAACGCAGTTAGCGCTAAAACTGGCTGCTAGAAAGGCATTAATTATCCCAAGCTCAGGTTATTTAGCTCTGATTAATAATAGTAGTCAACGGAGCGGCTCTAATACCAATTGCTATAATTAAACGTTGTAGCCGTCTTCAACCCCTTTCACGGCATAAGCTACAGCATCATGGGCGTGAAGGGATTCGTAATGGTTGATTTTAACGTAGAAATCTAAATAAGTTTGCTGGTTTAGCAATGCTTTTAACTTCCTCGCTGCATCTTCACAAAACATTAGGTTTTGGCCGTTAAGGCGCGCAAATTCTTGTTCATCTTCTCGTTTTACTGCGGCTTGAACAGGAGTTTTTAACTCGTTTTCAACCAATTCGATCAGATCTAAAATCTCAAACTCACTACTATTATCTGTGAGCTTAACTTTTATATTTGCAATCGAGCGCTGAGAGTGGGGGGTTGCAACGATCCCTTCTGTGCTACCTAGCCAGTCATGCACACTATGGAAATCTAATTGTTTACCATCAAAAGCTTGTTGGAAAGCGTTTTGGATAAGTTGACGAGACAGTGCAGCTGAACAGGGGCAAGTAGACGAGTAAGCAACGTCAAGCGCCAGTTCTAGCTTGTAAATACCGTTTATCAACGTCGCATCAAGGGTAATTGGGTATGATTTCCATCCCATTTTTTTACTTAAAAGCGAAGGGCGTCTGATAGGCAATTCAAACTGTAGTGTTACTTTTGCACCTGTACTTAAGTCGTTATGCGTACTTAAAAAGTTATCTAACAACTGTTTTAGAGTTTTTGGTGTAAGTATTTGCTCACAAGAAAGCGTGTCAAGAGCAAGAAAGAGGCGTGACATGTGAATGCCTTTTGCGTCTTCTTTTTGCAAATTAACAAAAGCATCGGCTTTGGCTGTAACAGTAACTTGATTTAGGCCTTTGCTTTCTAATACTAAAGGCAACTCTATGTTACCCATGCCTACCCAGTCTAAAGTTCCCGTTTGTAACGCACTAGCACTGTGTGCAATGTCTGGCATGTTATTTTGCATCGACGTTCTCTTTTCTCACGACTTAAAAAACGGGCATATTACACGAAATCAGATTAAGTTGGGATGGTGAGCTTAAATCTATCCGCACTAAATTAGATGATTTGTGCATTTAGTGATACAGAGTCTCATTTCTGTTATCTATCATTCTGCTTTGCGTACATGAAATTGACTGAATGATCTGACCCTGCAATTTCTATACTCGCTTATTACTAGGGCTTTTGTATAATATTTACTTTGAGGGCTTGAAAAGCAATTCAGTCAGGCTCAAGCGGTAGAATATAAACTTGCCTGACAAGTGTTTAACAATGGTGAAGTAATAATATGACAGAAAATTCGTTTGGCTCATGGGCTCGAATTTTATCAAACTTGGTAGAAAAATACGGCAACAAGCGGGCGTTTGCCATCGCTTATGCTTTTACGCTCTTCGTTGCAGTTATTCTATCTTGCATGTTTTACTATGTTGCATTAGGTGTAGTTGAAATTGTCGATATATCGGCACTCTTTTTCTTAACTGCTGTTATTGCGCCCGCTCTTATCATGATGTCCGTCGCAGCAATGAGGGAGGTGCATTCATCCAAGGCTTATTTGGAGTCGGCAACACAACAAGAAAAGATGCTGAACCAAACGCTAAAGGATAATATTAATCGTTTAAATAGTGAGATTGACGAGCGTAAAATTGCTCTGCATGCTAAACACCGCGCGATAGATGAATTAAGAAAAGAAATTGCAGAACGTAAAAAGACCCAACAAGAACTTGCGCAGCAAGGTATGTTGCTGCGGAGTATTGTTGATTCATCTCCTGATCTGTTCTATTACCGCGATGAAAACGGTGTATTCGCAGGTTGTAACAAGATGTTTGAATTAGTGATGGGCAAAAGCAGTGAAGAACTAATAGGTAAGTCAGTCGAACAGATATATTCAAAGCAATATCTTCCAAAAGTACTAGAAACAGATAGCCAGGTATCAGAAACACAGCAACCATTAACACTTGACGTTGAGTATCCTGTTGAAGGCGAGTCTCGTTGGTTTGAAATGCGTAAGCTGCCATTTATCAACGATAACGGCGAATATATAGGCTTGCTGGCCTTTGGCCGTGATATTACTAGTCGTAAAGAAGCTGAGCAGGCGTTAGAAACTGCGTATAAGGATAAAGGAAAGTTTATTGCTACGCTAAGTCATGAATTAAGAACCCCGCTTAATGGTATTGTTGGTCTGACGCGCATGATGTTAGACACTGATCTGACGGCGCAACAAAAAAGCTGGTGTAATACCGTGTTTTCAAGTGCGGAGACGCTTGGCAATATTTTTAACGACATCATTGATTTAGATAAAATTGATAGGGAGCAGCTAGATATAGCAACGGACAGTATCAATGTCTCTGATTTTATAAATGATGTGGTCAACTTTGCAGGCCTAATTGCTGATCAAAAGGGCCTAGAGTTTACTATCAATCGCTCTGGAATATTGGACGTTTACGCATTACTCGATCCGACACGTTTGCGTCAGGTACTCTGGAATCTAATTAATAATGCGGTTAAGTTTACCCACAAGGGTAATGTGACGCTGGAATGTCGCCGCGAGAATCGAGATGATGGACCATGGCTGACAATTAGTGTTATAGATACTGGTATGGGAATATCCGGAGATCAGCTTGAGCGGATCTTTGAAATGTATTACAAGGCTCCGGATGCATCTGGTAGCAATGCAATTGGTTCAGGAATTGGCCTTGCTGTTACTAAAGCTCTCGTTCAGGCTATGAAAGGAACGATAGCGGTTACTAGCCAAGAAGGTAAGGGGAGTCGTTTTGATGTTGAGATCCCATTACAGCTATGTAATGCACCGAAAGAACAGAGCTATGCTGGTCGAAGTTTGTACATTTTACTTGTTGAGGATGTGCCGTTAAACGCGGAGATTGCGACAAACCTATTAGAGCAGCGTGGACATGAAGTTATTTGGGCTGAAACTGGCGAGGATGCGCTCTCATTTGTTGAGACTGAGGATGAGCTAGACCTAATTCTATTGGATATGCAGTTACCAGATATAAATGGTGACGTAGTCGCGCGTCAAATAAGAGAAGACAGTCACTTCGATCACTTACCGATTGTAGCCTTAACCGCGAATGTTAGAAGCGCTGAGCAGGAGTTAGAGGGGATCAGTGTTCAGGGGGCTTTGGCCAAACCAATAAATACCACTAAACTCGACAAAATGCTCGCAGAATTATTTGGAATTGAGGCACAAAAAAACAAACAAAGCATTGATATTCGAGAAGCATTGTCACAGCCCGAATACTCAGATTTAGATATAGAGACCATTTGCGATTTTGTTGAGTCTATGGGGGCTGCTGCATTCCAAAGAAGCTGTGACCTATTTACCAAGCTCAATCCTAAGTACTGTCAAGAACTCAGAGAGGCTGTTGCACAAAATGATATTGAGGAATACGGTGCGGTTGCACATAAAGTTAAAGGTGCTGCTGGCTCTGTAGGGTTGCAACTTGCCCAATTACAAGCAAAGAAAATGGAATTAGAGTCAGAGGGTAAAGAGGAAGCGACACTATTGGATTGGGTATCTGAGTTAGAGGTTAAAATAGAAGAAGGGCAAGAAGCCCTTCATCCATTAATTGCAAAACTCGCTGAAGATCAGTAAAAACGATTATTGAGCGTCGAGTTTACCAATGAAACGGTAACCTTCACCGTGAATTGTACTGATTAATTCAGGCGTGTTGTTATCAGTTTCGAAATGCTTACGAATACGACGAATAGTAACGTCAACAGTGCGGTCATTTGCGCGAAGTTCACGACCTGTCATGTGCTTGATAAGCTGTTCACGGCTAAAAATACGGCCTGGAGAATCTAGCATTAGACGGAGTGCTCGATATTCACCTTTTGGTAGGCGCTTTGAGTCACCTGTTGGGGATGTTAAACAGCGACTGTTTTCATCTAGCTCCCAACCATTAAAAGTAATAACGCCGTTGCTATCAATTGTTGACTCTTCTGCAGACGTGCCAGTACGAGAGATCAGGTTGCGAGCACGAATCGTTAGTTCACGCGGGTTAAATGGTTTTGTGATGTAATCATCAGCACCAATCTCAAGACCAAGAATGCGGTCAACATCATTGTCACGACCTGTTAGGAAAATAAGGCCGATGTTTTTCTTCTGGCGTAATTCACGCGCCAAAATTAAACCATTTTTACCAGGAAGGTTGATATCCATGATTACAAGGTTTACATCATCATTTGATGTCAGCTTGTCATGCATGTCATCGCCATCAATGGCTTCGATTACTTTGTAACCTTCCGCTTCAAATAAACTAACGAGGTTCAGTCGAGTTACGTCTTCATCCTCTACAATTAGAATGACTGGCGTTTGCATTATTAATTAACCTTTTCGGAATATATAATTTACAATGTGTCCGGACTTATATAATAAATCCGAATATTTACGATTATAGGAGCTTATCCAATTGTTAACAAGTAAAATCAGTTGGGATGAAACTTGGATACGGCAAGCAGCCTTGAGCGCACGATGAAGTACTGTTTTTCTAGGGCTTGCTTATTTATATACAGTCGAATTTTGCTCCCTTCTTGGACCAAAGAAGCAATCCCGCCTCTTTCTAAAAACTCAATACTTTCGCCCACGGTCAACATGTTTGACTCTATTGTATCGGTCCAAGCGGACAGTATATCATTTTCGTTAGTTTCATCAATGTATGTGATATCGCAAGCGCTGGAAAGTTCCTTATAGTTCCACGTTTTTTTTGCTTCTACGAGTTTAATCGGTTTTCCTCGCACGTTCAGCTTTGTTGCACTTTTTAGTTCAGAAGCGGGTCCTGATTCGAGAGAATAAAAACAGAATTGGAAACTGGACTTTGTGTTTTCGTCGGGAAACTCGACGAATTTTGCCATCTGATAGAGAAAAGCTGAGCGAACCTGATCTGGGGATTTTGCAGCTGAATATAAGGAAACAAATAAAAGCAAAATAGTCAGATTAATCAACCTCATTTTAGATCACCTGAAAGTGGGAGCGTTATAATAAATTTGGCACCTTGGCTAAATTCTTCATCTAAGGTGATTGTTCCCCCAAGTGCTTGAGTTACCAAGTTATAAACTAAATGCATACCTAGACCGCTTCCACCCTCACCTCTACGAGTGGTTACAAACGGATCGAAGATACGCTTTTTAATTGCTTTGGGAACACCCATCCCGTTGTCTGCATATTCAATCGCGAGTTGCCCCATTGATGACTTTACTGTAATTGAAATACTGTTGTTTTGTTGGTCTTTAAAGCCATGGAGTAAGGAATTAGATATAAGCTGCTCTAGCACTTGTTGTAATGGTCCTGCTTTACTCTCGATGGCAAGTCCAGTGTCACAGTCAATGGTCACTTCAGGCTGTTTCGTGGAGAGTTCAGCTCGCATAGATGCTACGACTTCAGTAAGCAGGTTTGACAAATCTATTCGTGAGTTCACTTCTAGATCCTGGCTTACGGCAAGGCGCTTAAAGCTAGAAACCAACTCAGCCGCTCGGTTTAGGTTGCGGTAGATGAGATCAAGGTTTTCAATTCCATCTTTAACAAAGCGCTCTAACTGCTTGGAGGTTAAAGACTTTGTTTGAAACGCTTCGCGAATATCGGATAATTTATCTCTTAATAGCGTAGATCCTGTAATACCCAAGCCGATAGGGGTATTTACCTCGTGCGCAACGCCAGCCACCATCTGCCCCAGCGAAGCCATTTTTTCGTTCTCGATGATTTGGTTTTGATATTGATGCATACGCTCTAAAGCGTTCAGCAGTTCTTGGTTAGCCTCTCTTAGCGCAATTGTGCGTTGATTAACTTTTTCCTCCAAGCTCTGGTTGAGTTGTTTTATTTCTTGCTTGTCAGCTTTATGACGCTCTAGTTGATTTTCGGTGCGAGCTAACATGATATTTAAATTGTTCGCCAGCACGTTTAGTTCTGCGATATTGCTGCCAGGAGCTCTTGCACTGTAATTATGGTTCTTCGAAACGTCTTGCAATAGCGTTGAGAGTTCTTCAATTGGCGTCGCTATACGCTTTTGGATCCCTCTTGAAACTAGCAATACAAGGAGCAGGACGAATAAGGTGAGTGCAATATCTACCAGTATTTTTTTATTAATATAGTTAGAAAGTCGCTCAAGACCCCCGCGAACATACACATAACCTTCAATATTGCCTTCATAAACAACAGGTTTGATTAGTTCAATGTAATCTTCTGAGACCTTAGGGGTCTTCAACTCCTCTATTTGATTAACTTTTAGCGGTACCGGTGGTGTTCGACTAGCGTTGTAACTGGTAAAAAATACAGGGGTGTTGGTTACGTCATCCATAGCATATATATGGATGTTTTTAATTATGTCTACTTGCTGAAAAGATTTGAGGCGTGCATCTTCGGTCTTTCGATCATCGAACAAAATAGTGATCTGAGAATTAAAAGCAACGATGTCAGCTATCATCTCTATCTTATTGATGATTAATTGCTTTTGTTCTTTTACATCAAGGTAAGTGGAAATAGAAATGGATAAAGAGAGACACAGCGCAGTTACAAGCATCACTGCGCTGATCAATACTTTTCTGATGCTTGTTTTTGTTAATTGCTTACTCATTCTTATTCCAGCTGTATGATCAGCCTTGGCTGCGGCTACAGAGCTTTTGAGATTCAGTAACTCATTATAATAAAGTAGAGCAAATCTTTGAAAATGAAAAGATAAAAGGTCGGTTTGAGTGAAGGTTTACTTGATATATGCAAGTAAACCTTAGAGCTAGTAAACTACTGCGCTTTATAGATGGCAAATTTAGTGTTTTTAGTGACAACTTCAAACTGTTCAAATTGAGCTTCTAAAATAGGAGGATATTTTAGGAAGCTATTTGCAACCAACTGAATATTAGACTTGGTATCCATATGACGCTTGATGTTATGTAGAAATTGTTCAGCGATATCATAGTCTGTTGAAAGGCCCGTATGAAATGGTGGGTTGCTCAATATAAGGTTGAATTTACCGTTTAGCTCACTTAAACCATCGCTAAGCAGCAAAGTTGCACCGAGGTTGTTCAAAGCCAAGGTTTGCTGCGTAGCATATAGCGCAAGTGCATTGACATCTAAACAGGTGAATTTAAGTGTTGGGCTGTTCAATAAGGCGTAGCAGGCGATAAGCCCGGCACCACAGCCAAAATCTAACACTTTGCCTTTATAGGGAAGGATGACATTTTCCAGTAATAGCTGAGTCCCAGCGTCGAGCTTCCCATGATTAAATACACCGGGCAAACTCGCGGCGGTGAACTCGGTCTTGGCGATACGCACTGAAAATGTCTGTATGTAATGGCTTACGTCAAAATTTGGGTTGGCAGTAAGCTGATCAAACTCATATAAAACACAGTGTTTTGCGCTTTCTAATTTATAACAGTGTGCAGCGTGCTCTTTAAGTTGCTTTTCTGCACTTTTAACCCCACTTTTGTTTTCGCCAACAACGAGTAACCTAGTTTCAGCCGTGCTCAAGTGGCGGATGTTATCAAATACCATTTGCGCTTCAGGTTTTGATTTAGGGTAATAATAAATAACTAAATCAATATCTTGCAACTGCGGTAGTTGATGGTCTACATAACTCTTAACATCGGCAATTTTATCGGCGTGAAGGTGGTCTGCAAAATCGAAACTAAACGCATGAATTGCCGAACTTGGATTGAGCGCTTTTAATTCACGTAGGAAGCCATCGCGCTGATGGTTAATAACCAGAATATTGTTGGCAATAAGCTCTTCTTCATTACGAAGTAGTAATAAACTCGGGTTGGTAAACTGCAACGCTAACTCCTAATGAATGTACTCAAATAGCTGGGCGATGAAGCAGCCTGTTGAGCCGCTCCATTATAAAGAGGGGTTGTTTAGCTAATACGCTCGAACATTAAGTCCCAAACGCCATGTCCTAAACGATGGCCTCGTTGCTCAAACTTAGTCAGCGGTCTAAAGTCTGGACGAGGAACATAGTCATTGCTTTGCGACTGGTTTTTATAACCAGGTGCTGCACTCATCACTTCAAGCATATGCTCGGCATAGTTTTCCCAGTCAGTTGCCATATGGAACACACCACCGACTTTAAGCTTTTGGCGTATTTTTTCAGCAAACTCAAGTTGTACAATGCGACGTTTGTGGTGACGCTTTTTATGCCACGGATCAGGGAAGAATAACTGTAATTTAGCAAGGCTGCCATCAGCGATACAATCTGCTAAGATTTCAACAGCATCATGTTCAAAAACACGTAAGTTAGTGATGCCTTGTTCATCTGCATCCATCAAGCAAGCACCTACACCTGGACGGTGTACTTCTATGCCAATAAAGTTTTGTTGTGGGTTATTTCTTGCCATCTCAACGAGAGACTTACCCATACCAAATCCAATCTCAAGAACGACATCATTGCTGTTACCAAATACTTCAGTAAAGTCTAGCAAACCTTGTTGGTGTTCCAGTCCCATTGTTGGCCAGCATTTTTCTAGCGATGCTGCTTGGCCTTTAGTAAGACGTCCTTCACGCTTAACAAAGCTACGCACTTTTCTGATGTACTTGCCTTCTTCCTGCGCTTGTTCGAGCGCACTTTTGCTTGATTCGTTCATGGTCATTTCTATGCTCGTGAAAATGGTCGCATATTATCGTCATTCAGTTGGCAATAAACAAGTATAGAGTGAAACTTTACGTGGTGACTATTAAAGCGATTGTGATTACACTGGCGGCTTTGTAGCAAGTACTAGTCAAGTTTATGAAAGTTAGCCAGCAACAAGCTAAGTGGTTTGGTGAGCAAGTTGTGTCTTGGTATCACCTTCATGGTAGAAAAACACTGCCGTGGCAACTCGGAAAAACGCCGTATAAAGTATGGGTTTCAGAGGTGATGTTACAGCAGACTCAAGTAACCACAGTTATTCCTTATTTTGAGCGCTTTATGGCGCGCTTCCCAACGGTAATTGCGTTGGCCGATGCACCGGAAGATGAAGTGTTACACCATTGGACTGGGCTTGGTTATTACGCCAGAGCAAGAAATCTTCATAAAGCTGCAAAGGTGATCAGAGATAGTTATAAGGGTAAATTCCCACAAACATTAGAAGCGGTGATGGACTTACCGGGCATTGGTCGCTCTACCGCAGGTGCGATACTCTCTCTTGCGCTTGGTCAGCATCATCCAATACTCGATGGTAATGTTAAGCGGGTACTCGCTAGGTTTTATATGGTTGAGGGCTGGTACGGAGTAAAAAAGGTCGAAAATCAGTTATGGTCTTTGAGT
The DNA here is from genome assembly GCF_002850255.1 of Pseudoalteromonas sp. NC201. Classification (NCBI taxonomy): domain Bacteria; kingdom Pseudomonadati; phylum Pseudomonadota; class Gammaproteobacteria; order Alteromonadales; family Pseudoalteromonadaceae; genus Pseudoalteromonas; species Pseudoalteromonas sp. NC201. Next base: position 3,376,015 of record NZ_CP022522.1, on the reverse strand, counting down.
GATGCCGTCACGCCAAGCGGTGATGTAAGAGCATTTAATCAGGCGATGATGGATTTAGGCTCAGGCGTATGTACCAGAAGCAAGCCAAACTGTGATGTTTGCCCACTTGCTGAGGAATGTTCAGCGTTCAAAAATAATCGGGTTAAAGAATTTCCAAACCCTAAACCCAAAAAGGAGAAGCCAAAAAAACGTACTCACCACTTAATAATTAAATGTGATGATAAAGTTTTGATGGAGAAGCGTCCTTCGAGTGGAATATGGGGTGGGTTGTTCGGCTTTTTTGAGTTTGCAGAGCAAGATGAATTAGACGCGTTTGTTAAGCAGCAAGAACTTAAACTTGAATGTACAAATACACTTGAACCTTTTGTGCATATTTTTACGCATTTTGAGTTAACTATTACCCCCGTGGTTGTAGAAGTAAAAAGCATGCCAGATTGTGTGCATGATCAGCAATTACTGTGGTTCGATACTCATAATCCACCAGAGGTTGGGCTCGCTGCGCCGACTAAAAAGTTGGTTAAAGTATTAACCGCAATAGGGTAAACTGACACCATCATTGGTGCTGACTCTCATTGAGTGCACGATTAAAATTGAAGAGGTAGATACTCATGGCACGTACGGTATTTTGTCAAAAGTTACAAAAGGAAGCGCCTGGACTGGATTTTCAACTGTATCCAGGAGAAGTTGGTGAACGTATATTTAATAACATCTCCAAAGAAGCTTGGCAGCAATGGCAGCATAAGCAAACCATGCTAATTAACGAAAAGCATCTTAATATGATGGATCCTGAGCACAGGCAAATGCTTGAAGAGCAGATGGTCGGCTTTTTGTTTGAAGATAAAGAAGTCGAAATTGAAGGCTATAGGCCACCAGAAAAGTAAAGCGTCTTTAATGGGTAAGTAATCAACTGGATGAGGCTTCAGGTAAAGGGACTACATTAACGAGTTTCTTAAGCTCGTTGAAGGAAATGGAAGTAATACCAATTTGTTTTACCTATATGGATGTCGGTACATTGGCTATAGCAGGATGTGGTAACGCTTATAACCACCAAGGCCGAGTAAACAAGTTGCCCAGCCCTGAAGTACCTATATTAACCTTTCATCAAATATGAAAGGTTAATATAGGTGTTTACTTAATACAGTTGCTACAAAACTTAGTTACTTAGTTTTCCTAAATTTTCAAAAAGATTTCCTGCTTTCCATTGAGATACTCTGCGTAAATCGCTCCTAAAGTGCCATCAGGAAGTTCGGTAATATTCGTACTAAAAGAGTCTTCAAAGCTCTTTATCCATCGTCGTGAGGAAAACTACTCTTCTTCGTTAAAGCCATGGCTATATAGATGACCTGCTTGCGTTGTGTAAAGTAGCCAAGCTAACCTATAGTACTCTATTAATGAAGCGTTCTTAATAGTTCCAGTAGCAAGGCGTTGAATTTCAGTATAGCTCTCTCCATCTTCAGACTATGATGGATTTATGCTCACTAGAATAATAAGTCAATAAAACGCGCTGATCTGCTAACGACATATCTATCTTATAATCGTAGCCTGCTTATCCACCAATCTTTATTTGCTCACTCTAACTAATTAAATCTTTAGGTGTTTTAACGAAAATGACTGTTTTGTGTCTTTTTAGGTACTTTCATGTAACTAAGGACATGATATGTTTTAACATCTGTAAACCGCAATGGTCCTTTTACACCAACACCATAAACCTGATAGTTCAAAGTATCTGTTGGTTTTTCTCCAATCCCAGAGGGGAGGTTTGATCATCACCAGATGATCCTCCTCCACAAGCACCTAGCAGAGATATCGCTGCAGCTCACAAACGGCTTTTTTGTTAGTTTTTTAGATCACTAAGCATTTTAATTTAGTTTTCCAAAAATTAATTATATGTGTAATAAGGAAATATTTGAGTGGTGGCATCGTTTAAATGGATATGAGTGCAAAGAAGCAGTTAATAACAGTATTTCCTTATTTGGGTATATCTAAGATAAGGAAAACGCAATAACAAGCTGGTAAAACATAACTCCTTTAATAGAAATACAAAAAGATTATTTTTTATTTAATTTCAGTGGCTTGTTGGGTGAGGCGTCCCGTGATTGCCTTTCAAAGCAGAAAGTTGTTCAATTTGGGAGAGTGTTACACTTCAAAGATGAATTTGGGGTGTTAGAGTATCATTTTATCTGAAAGTTAGCTGTACTGCTGTTGCGATTAAAGTTTAAAATACTGAAAAGGATTAGAGTAGCTAATTGAATATACCTAAGATTCTTAACCTAAGAAGCTTTAGTGGAGATAGTAATATTACTATAAGTCAAGGACTTGATTAGTCAAAGTGCGTAGTGAAGTGGAATGGGAAAGTCAATGTTTCTCACGTAGCCAAGGTTAGGCATCTTTAGTATTGCACTTGCATGAAAATGAGTATCTTGCCGCTATTTTCCTTTTAACGACAGAATTTCTTTCGATAAGATGCATTGAATCTTATACCAATAATAGTAAGGAAACATAAAATGTTTAGTAATGTTTATACAAGTATGCGGTTAGCCTATTTGGGAGTCGCACTTTCATTATTGAGTGCGTGTGGAGGTTCATCTAACGATGATGTAGATGACATTAACAATGCAGGGAAGGAGAAGCCTCCTGCGGAAGTTAAATATGATGTTACAGGTGTTGTTGAAGGACTAAAAGCCAAATACAGCACTAATGAATTAGTCAATATAGACGTTAATCTATTAGGCGATGACAAGCCGCTAAGCTCTAAAGATGGTTGGCTTGTGAAATATAAGTTGTATCAAATTTCCTCTGCAGGAGGTGAGCAACTCATTGATGAGAGAGGCGGTATGTTTGATCAACAATCTCAACGATGGAAAATTTCTTTTTCTGCAAGCGAAAGCGCTATGAATGTTCAGTTAAAGTTGCAAGCAGGCTGTTCAGTTACAAGTGGTCTTTGTGCTGACAAAGCAGGTAGTAATAAGGACAAACAGTGGGAGCAAACTTTTGAGTATTCAGTAAACGCAGTCGTGGAGCATAGAGTTAATATTACTAACACGACTGAATATTCTGGTGCAACTTCGCTGATTTCTCTAGAAAATGGCGATCTGGTGGCTTTATATAACCACGGACTATCCGATACACATAGTAGAGTTAGTATTTCATCTGATAATGGCCAATCCTGGGTTCAAACGTCTAGCTTAAATGTTGAGACTCTTGGCGATTTTGCTATTGAAACAGGAAAACTGTTTGAAGATAAAAGTGGCAACTTACTGGCTGTAGGTAATTGTAACGAATCTTCATTGTGTATATTAAAAAGTGATAGTGAAAGCCTTTGGAGTAAGGTTTCAGAAATAGACTTTTCTAATTATGACAGCTGTGATGGTGGGGTTGATTTTCCATGTTCTAATGCGCGTCTAGTTCCCGGCTCGTTAATTCAACTGAAAAACGGTAAATATATGCTGAGCTATCTATTTGCTCCGGGAGCAAATAGCGCTGAGCTAGATGTATATATTCGTATTTCGGATGATTTAGTGAATTGGAGCGAGGAGAAGCGAGTTGCAGGCAATGGATTTGATCGTTCTGAATCCAATGTAAATGCAATCGCATTACCTGATGGTAGAGTTTTACTTAGTTATACACCATTTGATTCAGAGTTAATTACAATTTTGATCTCGAACGATGGAGAGAACTTTGAAACACTCCAGAAGCTTAACACCGCCTCTATCCCAAGATCTGTTTCATTAATTAACCACAACGGCTCCACTCGTCTGTTCTATTCCGCAGATTATGGTAATTTTTACAGTAGTAGCCTTGGTGAAGCAGAGTTGTTTACAAAGCCACAACTGATAAAGGAGTTTGATTATTCTGATATACGTACTTCTGATGAGCCGCTTGTAACTGATCTAATTGATGGCACTCTCGGCGTGATATATACAAAAAAATTAAATGAGCAACATGACGTTTTCTTCGAAAATCTGGGAGCGGCTAGAGAAGGAGTGCATTAATTAGCTCATGCCAAGTAGTACACTTAATATGGAGCGTTCAAGCTAGTTGAACGATTTTTCAGAGTGTTTATTATAGGCTGCGACGTAGGTTGTGGCCTATTTTTATGTCTGAGCCTCTAAATCTGAGCCTCTAAAGTTAGAGAGTACTATTAGATCTCAGTCTTGAAATTGCTCAGAAGCCAAAAGAAGAATTGGAGAACAAGGCCTGCCCGCGAATTGAACTAACCAAGCTCCAACTGCCTCTGAATAAGTAAAAAGAAAAGGCCATTCGAGCTTAAAACGAGTGGCGTTAAATGCAGAACACAACTTTTGGTTAAATACCAGTATATGGAATGCACCTTTAAGTTCGTTGTTAGTAGTTCCTATCCACAGAAAGTTTAGCAAGCCCAATAAGTGCCTCTTTATGCACTGAGTCAGGTAAAACGCTTAATTGTGCAATTGCTTTTTGGGCTTCTTCTTGGGCTTTAGCCATCGTGAAGTCAAGTGCTTTGGTCTCGGCTAGTGTTGCTAAAATATCTTCAAGATAATCAAGTCCATTACCACTTTCTATCGCTGTTCTGATCTGAGCTGATTGCTGAGCATTTGCATACTGCATTGCATAAATAAGCGGAAGCGTAGGTTTACCCTCAGCGAGATCATCACCAATATTCTTGCCAAGTAATTCTGCGTTAGCACTATAGTCAAGAATATCGTCTACAAGTTGGAAGGCTGTGCCTAAATGCATACCGTAAAGCTTAAGCGCAGTTTTAATTTCGTCTGATTGCTCTAGCACTACAGCGGGTAGTAAAGTCGCAGCTTCAAATAGCTTTGCCGTTTTGCTGTAGATAACCTGCATATAACTCTTTTCAGTTGTATCTGGGTCATTACAGTTCATTAACTGTAACACCTCGCCTTCTGCGATGATATTAGTCGCATCGGCCAAAATCTGCATGACTTCCATATTACCAAGGCCGACCATCAGCTGGAATGATCGAGTGTAGATAAAGTCACCAACCAATACGCTGGCCGCATTTCCAAACTCTGCATTTGCTGTCGGTTCTCCACGGCGCAGTAATGACTCATCAACCACGTCATCGTGGAGTAACGTTGCAGTGTGAATAAACTCTACAATTGTTGCTAGCGTGATATGTTTATCACCTTCGTAACCTAATGCTCGTGCGGCCAAAAGGGCTAACATTGGGCGGATGCGTTTACCTCCGCTATTTACAATGTATAAACCTAGCTGTTTTACAAGTGCAACATCAGATTGCATTTGTTGATGTATAAGTTGGTTGACGTCAAGCATATCTTGCTTAACCAAATTTTGGATAGTTTTTATATCCATTGCGCTCCGAGCCAATCTATTAACCGAAAATGAATAAACTTGGCGATTGTACTACAAAAAAATCATCGACTCGATAAATTGTCGTAGTTGCTTATAAAAAAACGTTTTTATGCTTACTTTTTGTGCTTTCAATGGTTTCGCAAGGGGTGAAATAGGTACGGTGAAATCTCATTTGGTACTGTATTAGGTAAACTATAGATTCGCCTTTTGTCTGATGAATTGAGAGAAAAAAGAGCTTGGCTTTGACATTTTTTTGACTAGAATAGGAGAAAATATTTGATTGCCCTCATACGAGCTAAATTTTATTCACTTTCTTCAAATTTGCTCTTGCGCCAAGATACGCATTAGCGTAAACTTCGCGCCCTATTGAAGAATATTAAGTTGCGTCGATTTGAGGGCGCACAGACGGAGTTAATTATGTACGCGGTTTTCCAAAGTGGTGGTAAACAGCACCGTGTGACTGAAGGTCAAACAATTCGTTTAGAAAAGCTAAACGTTGAAACTGGTGCAGCAGTTGAATTTGATTCAGTACTTCTAATTGCTGATGGTGAAAAGATCGAGATCGGTGCACCGTTTGTTAACGGTGGTAAAATTACAGCTGAAGTTGTATCTCACGGTCGTGGCGAGAAGATTAAGATTGTTAAGTTTAGACGTCGTAAGCATTCTCGTAAGCAGATGGGCCACCGTCAGTGGTTCACTGAAGTTAAAATCACTGGCATTAGCGCTTAATTTTTAGAGGTACAGAGAGATGGCACATAAGAAGGCAGCTGGTAGTACTCGTAACGGTCGCGATTCAGAAAGTAAACGCTTAGGTGTTAAACGTTTTGGTGGCGAATCAGTTCTAGCGGGTAGCATCATCGTTCGTCAACGTGGTACACGTTTCCACGCTGGTTCTAACGCAGGTATCGGTAAAGACCACACAATCTTCGCAAAAGCAGACGGTAAAGTTGTTTTTGAGCAGAAAGGTCCTTTAAACCGTAAATACGTTAGCATCGTTGCTGAGTAATCGGTATTAAATACTAAAAACCCCGCTTAGGCGGGGTTTTTTGTTTTCAGCACATCAATTACCAAATTAGCTATATCAAGGCGTATTAATACAATTGGTATTAGGAGCGATTTGTCGCTGCTGCTATAATGGTGTAGTGAATTCAGACAGAGTTAAAGAGTTTAAACCATGAAGTTTGTCGATGAAGTAGAGATTAGAGCGGAAGCCGGAGATGGGGGCAGTGGTGTCGTTTCATTCCGCCGCGAAAAGTTTGTGCCAGATGGTGGCCCAGACGGTGGTGATGGTGGCGATGGCGGTAGTGTATTCCTGCAGGCTGATGAAAATTTAAATACGCTTATCGACTATCAGTTTGAACGCTTTCACAGGGCTGAACGTGGTACCAATGGCCAAGGCCGTAATTGTACCGGTAAAAAAGGTCAGGACTTAGTACTTAAGGTACCAGTTGGTACAAGAGTTACAGATGTCGATACTGAAGAGTGTTTGGGTGATTTGACCAAAAATGGACAAAAGCTGATCGTAGCGAAAGGTGGGTATCATGGTCTTGGTAATACGCGCTTTAAGTCAAGTACTAATCGCGCACCAAGACAGAAAACGCTAGGTACTCAAGGTGAAGTTCGTAACCTTCGCTTAGAATTAATGCTGCTTGCAGACGTCGGTTTGTTAGGTCTGCCAAATGCTGGTAAATCTACGTTTATCCGCAGTGTATCTGCTGCCAAACCAAAAGTCGCTGACTATCCATTTACCACGCTAGTGCCTAACTTAGGTGTTGTGAGACCTGAAGCGAGCAAGTCATTTGTAATTGCTGATATTCCAGGCCTAATCGAAGGTGCTGCGGATGGTGCGGGTCTTGGTATTCGTTTCTTAAAGCACTTAGAGCGCTGTCGGGTGTTATTACACATTATTGACGTGATGCCGGTTGACGGTAGTGATCCTGTCGAGAATGGCTTCGCTATTATTAACGAACTGCATCAATACAGCCCTAAATTAGCGGAAAAGCCTCGCTGGTTAGTGCTAAATAAAGTGGATTTATTGCTTGAAGAAGAAAGAGAAGAAGTATGCGCCCGTATTGCTGAAGAGCTAGACGCAGAAAACTTTTATATGATCTCTGCTGCAAACAAGTTAAATACGCAACCTTTGTGCTTTGATATCATGAACCTTCTCGAAAGCATGCCAAAAGATAAATTCGAAGAAGAGCAGCAAGAAGAAGTTGAATTTAAGTGGGACACATACCACAGACATGCAACTAAAAATGATAAAGACGATGATGATGACTGGGATGATTGGGATGACGACGACTACGATGTGGAAGTTATTTACGAGCGTTAAGTTACATTGAGTTTACTCTAAGAGGCCCATTATATGGGCCTTTTTTATGCCTATTTGAACAGTGTAATACTTCAACTCAGTATTCTCGCCGCAATTCTGTTGAAGATGATATACTAATCAACCTGAACTCGGGATAACAACTTGTTCTCTAGCAGCTGTTATCCCTTACTACTGCGTTAAATTTGTTTGCAATAGGCCAGCTATTGATGCACAAATTTGCCTTGTATTAAGAAATAACTCCTGGCTAGAGTGATACTACGCTTTTGAGCTTAGTGATTTTAGTGGATTAACTTACTTCTTATCCCGAGTTCAGGTTAATCAAACATCTTGCATGCTAATTGTATGTATAAACTAATACTAAAATACTATAAAGGTGCGTTGTGGTAATTTCAATGATAGCTGCGATGGCAAATAACCGTGTTATCGGAAAAGATAACGATATGCCGTGGCACTTACCTGCAGATCTTCAACATTTCAAAAAGGTTACGCTAGGTAAACCTGTGATCATGGGTCGAAAAACATTTGAGTCTATTGGTAGGCCTCTGCCGGGTCGTAGAAACATAGTGATATCCAGAAATCTTGACTACACTCAGGAAGGTATAGAGGTCGTCGCTTCGCCTGAAGCCGCATTGAGTACTGTTGAAAGGTGTGACGAAATTATGATAATTGGTGGTGGTCATATATATGACATATTTCTACCTTATGCTCAGCGACTCTATTTGACCTTCATCGATTTAGAGGTTGAAGGGGATACTCAATTTCCTGACTACGAGCAGGTTGCTGAATGGGAAGTGCTTGAAACTGAGTGTAACGAACCTGACGAGAGAAATAACCATAGTTATAAATTCGTAACTCTGAACAAAAAACTATGAGTTTCTTGCTAACAATTGTTTAGGTTGCTAAAATATAGCCAGTTATATGCTACGAATAAAGTATTAAAGGGTCTGTGTAATGAAATTAACTACCGTGCTACTGTCAGCTTCCATCGCTGTTGCTGCTTTTTCTTTCAGCAAACCGGTAAGTGCAAACGATCAGTTGGCGCTTTCTATATGTGAATATATCGCTGCGGACGATAAAAATCGCATTCGTAACGCTTTGAAAACATCACGCCTTAAAATGCGTAATGTTTACGATGCAATTCAGTGCAACGGTAATAACTTACTAAGACATGCAATTGCTAGCAACGCAAACGATGCTGGGGAATACATTATTAAAAGTATTCCAAAAAGCGCGTTAGAAGACGGTAAAGATTTAGCATGGGCTGAGTCAAACCACGGTGGTTCAGCATTGATTGCTGTCATTAAAGAGCGTGCAGGCCTTTAATTGTAAAGTTTACGCAATATGAAAAGAGCCCTTACTAGGGCTTTTTTTATGCCTGGATTTATTATCGCGTAATTTTTCTAGAAATGTTTTTTTGATTAGAATCAGCTTCCTTCCAATTTTTGTAATAAATTTTTGCTAAGGCTCTTGAGAAATCGAGTAATCGTGCCAATACTATTGTTAAGGGTAAACGCAAAAGAAGGATTGCATATGAAGATTAATTTATCTGGCCATCACGTAGATGTAACCGATGCTGTTAAAAACCACGTTCATGAAAAGTTTGCCAAGATCGCTAACCATTTTCCGTCGTTGTTATCCCTAGACATCATCGTCAGCAAAGAACACAAACAATTTTACACGGAGATAAGTACAAACTACGCTGGTAGCCGAATATCGGTAAAAGGTGAAGACGAAGTGATGTATCCTGCTATTGCCAAAGCGTCTAAAAAGTTGGATGCAGCTTTGAAGCACCGAAAAGGTCAGTTAAAAGCCAATAAACATCAGAAGCCGGTGAGTACAACGCCACCTATCGCGCACGAGATCATTCAAGAAATGGAACTGAAATAACCATAGTTTCAGATAAACATCAGGCCCTACGGGGCCTTTTTTGATACACTTCCCCAATCATCCTAGCTAGCCTTAATTACGAGCATATGCCAAATTACCAAGAAATTTTAGAACAGGCTGTGCAGCGAGTTCAACCGTTGTTACGCCAAGGCAAAGTTGCTAACTATATTCCAGCTTTAGCTGAGCAGCCATTAGAACAATTTTCTGTTTCACTGCATACGGTAGATGGCGAAACTTATAGTGCCGGAGATACTGAAGCCAGATTTACGATTCAATCAGTATCCAAAGTAATGACATTGACGTTAGCGCTGCAGCGCTATGGTGACGAGCTTTGGAGTCGGGTAGGGAAAGAGCCTTCGGGTACAGCTTTTAACTCCTTAACTCAGCTTGAGTTCGAAAATGGCATTCCAAGAAATCCATTTATAAATGCAGGTGCCATTGTAACTTGTGATGCGCTGTACTCTCGTTTATCTGCTCCAATTCATACCATGCTAGAAAGCTATAGAGCGATGTCTGGTAACGACAAGCTGTGTATTAATAAGATTGTGGCGCAGTCTGAATATGATCACAGGTATAGAAATGCAGCGATGGCTTATTTGATGAAGTCATTTGGCAATTTTAATAATGAAGTCGAGGATGTGTTATGGTCATATTTCAATTTTTGCGCAATTGAAATGAATACCACTGAGTTGGCGAAGTCATTTTCCTATCTGTCTAGTCAGGGTTACTGCAACTTATCAAAACAGCGGATACTTACCAAAAAACAAACCAAGCAAATGAACTCGCTGTTGTTTACGAGTGGTCTTTACGATGCAGCTGGTGACTTCGGTTATCGAGTGGGGATGCCTGGCAAGTCTGGTGTCGGGGGGGCGATAATCGCCATCGTACCCAATCGTTTTACGGTTTCGGTATGGTCGCCAGGGCTTGATAAAGTTGGTAACTCTTTGGCTGGGATCGCGGCATTAGAATACCTATCCAACGAACTTGGTACTGCTATTTTTTGATGCCAAGTTATATACAAACTAGATGGTATAAAAATAGCGACCAAAGTCGCTATTTTTACCAATCCTAAACAAGCTAAGAACCGTTATTGTTCCCAGTATGATTGCTCTAGTGAGTCTTCACGCTCAGGTAGGCCTCGAGATAACCTTGGAGAGTGCTGAACGAGTACCTCGTAGCTTGCACGGTTTGCATACTTGCTTATCTGTGCCAGCGATGAATAGGTAATTGCACTTTGCTCATGTTTTGCTGAGTTTGGTACATTCAGTTTATGGTATTCATTGGCACAAATATCATGCAAAACAGCGGCAAGAGCGCAGTCACCTGCACCATTAGTATTCTTGATGATGTCTGGTCCACCCATATAAGGAGCGGTATGGCTGTATGCTCTGATAGGCTGTTCACACTGGGCTTTTTTCATTGCGCGTGAGAATTCGTAGCGATTAAATTCAGGAATAGCACCGGGAAGTAATGGGTATTCAGTCACACGCTTACAGCAGTCATCAACATAACCCGCCATAAACAACCCTTTAGGTCCCGCAGTACAGATGACCAGATCAACCCAGTCCAGTGCTTTATCCGCAGCGAGAAGTGGATCGCTAAAGCCTGTGATCGCCTCTCCTTCTTCTTCGTTCATCGCAAGGATATCAACATGTTTAGCAACGAAGTCAGCCCACCATTTGGGGTCTTGTTCAATTAAGAACTTAGTACCAAGCGTCAATACTACGGGTATGCCGGCATTATTGGCATACTCAACCGCCTGCATCGTCGCTTGTGTCATGGTTTCGTCGCCACTCGTGCGCATCAAATAAGCGCTGATCACTAACGCCGATGATTCTTCGATAAGCGTTTGGCAAATAGACTCTGGACGTAGGTGATTCATTAATCCTGCGCTGATAGCAAAAGTTCGCTCACCACTGTCATCGATAAGCGTAAAACAACGACCAATGGGGCCATCAACTGGCTGCAAGTAGTCCAGATCAACTCGGCTTGAGGTATTACATAAAAATTTATAGGCGTAGCTGCCAATCTTTATGCTTTCACTCATCACCCCCAGCAGTACTGAGCGGTCATCAGCTAGTACCGAATAGTTGTGCATGGTGTTACCTATGGTACCGCCGGCAAATTCATAGTCGATCATGTCATCACGTTTTAGCCTATCATAAAGGGCGTTGGTGACATCATTGTCTATCACTTGTGACATACCACGCTGTAAGTGGAATTCATCAAGAAAAGCTTGATCCACTTTCGCTTCGATATCAACGACGATTTGATCTATACCACAGATATAGCTCCTTTTTAGCCGATCATCAGCGTGTAACTGGTTAATAAGCGGATCTTTATCTTCCACCGGAAAATAGTGTTTATGCCTACGGCGTCCCGGAAATTTCATATTCTACCCGTGTGTTTTTGAGCTTACGAAATAAAAAAAGCGGCGAATTATAGCGTAAATCCAACCCTGTGAGCCACGGCAAAATTGCGAAAATTATCAATAATGTCCGCAAAATATTAAAAAGATGTTGGTAACATCCTGAGTTTGCTTATAAAAGCAGCTGAATTGGTGACTATGATTATTTAAGAATAGCAGCTTAACCAGAGCTCTGCTGGAGGTGATATACTCCATTTTAGGTGAGGACGACAATAAAGTTACCATGTCAGAAGTAAAAGATGATCAATATTGGATGAAAGTGGCGTTAGCATTTGCTGACAAAGCTGAAGCCGAAAACGAAATTCCTGTCGGCGCTGTTGTAGTGAGAGATGGTGAAATGATAGCTGCGGGTTGGAACCGTTCAATTACCTGTCATGATCCTTCGGCTCACGCTGAAATGATGGCTATTAGAGAAGCTGGCAAAGTCATTGAAAACTATCGGCTGATAGATTGCACTTTATATGTGACGCTTGAGCCATGTCCTATGTGTGCTGGTTTACTGGTCCATAGCCGCTTGAGCCGAGTGGTGTTTGGTGCCTCTGATGCAAAAACGGGCGCTGCTGGTTCGATAATGAACTTGTTACAGCATGAAAAGCTCAACCACCAACTAGAAGTCACATCGGGCGTATTGGGTGAAGTATGTGGCGAAAAGCTGTCTGCATTTTTTAAGCGCAGACGCCAAGAGATTAAAGCAGCAAAAAAGTTGAAAAACGGTAGTACTTAGGGTTGTACTACCGCAGTGGCTGTTTTCGCGTCCCTTTGCTCTTCCATTTGAATTAGCGCAAAAATACGATGGCGCAAGAGCATTTTACGATGTGCATTTTTCATCATGACACGACGGCGATTTGGCGACGTGTATTTGGTGTTACGTTTAAATTGATGATTCCGACGTCTTCTCAACATAGAACCTCCGAATGTGAGAGATTAGCTGGGGGTAACGCCCCCAAAGATTAACTTAGTATAAATACGCTATGCCTATGACAGATTTATGACCTTTTGAAGCATTTATCAAGCCAGTTTAGTAAATATAAATTACTGTTGCTTCTCGACTTCACTGGCTCTGTCTGGATTATCAACCGGAGTCGTTTGCGAAGAGGCTTTACTGCTGTCAGGTAGGAGTGCACCGTTGTCTTCCAACCACACTAGTGCATCATAATAGCGGCGAATATTATCTACATACGTTACCGCGACATCACCACGAGCATATCCATATCTTGTATTTCGATAGTAGCGCTTTTTAGTAAGTAGTGGTAGTCGTTTTTTAACGTCAGCCCAGTTATTCGGATCGCCTCCTTGATCCGCAGTAATATTACGCGCATCTCGCACATGTCCCCAGCCCACATTGTAAGAAGCAAGGGCAAGCCAGGTACTATCGGGCTGCTGTATTTCTTCAGGCATACGGTCGAATAAAATACGTAGGTATTTGGCGCCACCTTCAATATTTTGCTGTGCATTGAGGCGGTTTGTCACGCCAACTTTTTTAGCCGTAGGTTGTGTTAGCATCATGATGCCACGAACCCCAGTTGGAGACTTAGCTCTGGGATCCCACATTGATTCTTGATAGCTGACTGCAGCCAGCAAACGCCAATCGATATTGTGCTGTTTCGAATAACTTTTAAACCATTTGAGATAGGTTGGTAAAGTACTATGTACGGCTTCGACAAAAGCTAAGGTGTTTACATAGTTAAACTCTTCGATATGACCAAAATACTTCTCTTCGAGTGTGGCCAAAAAGTTGTTTTGTTGTACTCGAGCGAAAAATGCAGGCAGCAACGCATATAACGAATCGTCTTTTTCATTACGCATCATCCACGCCACATGTTCATCTTTTGTAACTGAAAACGCAATACTGACGGTCGGATGGTAGCGTCTAAATAGGGCCAGTGAATGTGAGTCTGTAATGGTGTAGTCAATCTCTCCATCAATAATGGCCTGAAGCAGCTCTTCCTCACCTTTATCTGAAACAACCTCCCAACTCAAATGAGGATGGCTTGTTTTCGCCTCTTCAAGCGCAATAACATGGTTGCTGTGTGCAAGTACGGTAATTGGCGCTTTAATATCATCAAAGTCTCTTGGCCATTCTCTCCCTTGTTTGTACACGAGCTTTTGACTGATCATTCTATACGTTGGGCCAAAACGATATTGCGCTGTTCTTGATGGGTGAAAGCTCACCGCGGAGGCGACGATATCTAAGTCTCCGGCATCTAGCCTTGCAAATAACTCATCTAAGTTAAAGTAAGGAACAATGTGTAATTCAACACCAAGCTCATTGGCAAATTCACTCGCCAGTTCATATTCGAACCCTTGTTCTCCAGTGGTGCCTTGGTAGTAGTTTCCCGGGCCCGCGAGCGTGCCAACACGTAATACCTTATTTTGTTTTACATGTTGCAACTGATTAAGAGGGGCTTTGTCGCACCCAACTAAACAGATGACAACAAAGCACATAAAGATGTATTTAAACATGACCTAGGTTCTCTTTTGCGCTCGAAATCCCAACTTACCGCAGCAAAATCATAATTGCAAAAGCCGAATTAACTTAAGGTAATGATAGATTTGCATGATATTTTCTAGTTTTGACAAATTAGTGTTAATTCCGCGCGCTATTTCCACTATAATGAGCGCCCAAAGATATCGTTCAATCCTTAACCCCGGATGAAAATACCTATGTTAATCCTACGTGGTGCACCTGCACTTTCAGATTTCAAAGTCCAAAAGATCCTTAAAACCTGCGCTGCAGCTCAATTACCAGTTACCAATGTTTATGCCGAGTTCATGCATTTTGCTGATCTAACGGCTGAGCTTTCAGAGGCTGAGTTAACTAAGCTAAACAGCCTGTTAAAGTATGGACCGACTATTACGGAGCACACGCCAGAGGGCAAACTGATCTTGGTAACACCAAGGATCGGAACTATCTCTCCTTGGGCTTCTAAAGCGACAGATATTGCAAACAACTGTGGTCTTACGCAAGTACACCGTGTTGAGCGTGGTATTGCTTATTATGTTGAGGGTGAACTAACACAAGCTCAGTTCGACGAAGTTGCACAGTTACTTCATGACCGCATGACCGAATCTGTTCATGCAGAGCTTGATGATGCAGCTAAATTATTCCGCACGGAAACGCCTCGTCCAATGTCTTCAGTGGATATTCTTGGTGGCGGCCGTGAAGCACTCGCGGTTGCGAACGTTGAGCAAGGCTTTGCACTTGCCGATGACGAAATTGACTACTTAGTAGAAAGCTTTGAAAAGCTTGGCCGTAACCCTAATGACATCGAACTGTTCATGTTCGCTCAAGCAAACTCTGAGCACTGTCGTCACAAAATTTTCAATGCTGATTGGACTATCGATGGTGTAGAACAGCCTAAGTCGCTGTTTAAAATGATTAAAAACACCTACGAAACCAATAGCGACAACGTATTGTCGGCGTATAAAGATAACGCTGCGGTAATGGTTGGCTCTAAAGCGGGTCGTTTCTTCCCAAATACAGACGGCGAATATGCTTACCACGAGGAAGATATCCACATTCTGATGAAAGTGGAAACGCACAACCACCCAACGGCGATTGCCCCATTTTCTGGCGCATCAACAGGTTCTGGTGGTGAGATCCGCGATGAAGGTGCAACCGGCCGTGGTTCTAAGCCAAAAGCAGGTTTAGTTGGCTTCACGGTTTCTAACCTTCGTATTCCGGGTTTTGAGCAACCTTGGGAAACTAACTTTGGTAAACCAGGACGCATTGTTAATGCATTAGACATCATGCTTGATGGCCCACTTGGTGGCGCTGCATTTAACAACGAATTTGGTCGTCCAAACCTATTGGGTTACTTCCGTACTTACGAAGAAAAAGTAGAAAGCCATAATGGCGCTGAAGTACGTGGTTACCACAAGCCAATCATGATCGCTGGTGGTTTAGGTAACATCCGTGAAGATCACGTGCAAAAAGGCTCAATCCCTGTAGGTGCTAAGTTAATCGCACTTGGTGGTCCTGCAATGAATATCGGTCTTGGCGGCGGGGCTGCTTCATCAATGGCATCTGGCCAATCAAACGAAGATTTAGACTTTGCTTCTGTTCAGCGTGAAAACCCTGAGATGGAACGCCGTTGTCAGGAAGTGATCGACAAATGTTGGCAGCTTGGTGATGATAACCCAATTGCGTTTATTCACGATGTGGGCGCGGGTGGTTTATCAAATGCATTTCCTGAGCTTGTCGACGACGGCGGCCGTGGTGGTAAGTTCCAGCTGCGTAACATCCCGAACGATGAACCTGGCATGGCACCACACGAAATCTGGTGTAACGAGTCGCAAGAGCGTTATGTATTGGCAGTTGCAGCTGAAGACTTTGCTCGCTTTGAAGCAATTTGTAAGCGTGAGCGCGCACAATATGCGGTAATTGGTGAAGCGACAGAAGAGCGTCACCTAACAGTCGCTGATAGCCACTTTGATAATAATCCTGTGGACCTGCCACTAGACGTTTTACTTGGCAAGCCACCTAAAATGCATCGTGACGTTGAGTCAAAGCGTGTAGTGGGTACAGCATTAGATACTGCTGGTATTGAGCTTGAAGATGCAGCTAAGCGTTTACTTCGCCTACCAACGATTGCTGAGAAAACATTCCTTATCACGATTGGTGACAGAACCGTAACGGGTTTGGTTGCACGTGACCAAATGGTTGGCCCTTGGCAGGTACCAGTCGCTAACTGTGCGGTAACGGCGGCAACTTACGATACTTACCACGGTGAAGCGATGTCGATGGGTGAACGCACCCCTGCAGCACTACTTAACTATGGTGCATCAGCGCGTCTAGCAGTAGCAGAAGCGTTAACCAATATCGCTGGTGCTAATATCGGTAGCCTAAACAACATTAAGCTTTCGGCAAACTGGATGGCGGCTGCGGGTCACCCTGGCGAAGATGCGGGTCTTTACGAAGCGGTTAAAGCGGTTGGTGAAGAATTATGTCCTGCATTAGGCCTTACAATCCCAGTTGGTAAAGATTCAATGTCGATGAAGACTCAGTGGGATGAGAATGGCGAAGAAAAGTCAGTGACTGCGCCATTATCACTTATCATCACTGCATTTGGCCGTGTTGAAGATATTCGCAAAACAGTCACGCCTGAGCTTCGTACTGATAAGGGTGAAACCAGCCTATTCCTACTTGACTTAGGTGCTGGTCAAAACCGTCTTGGCGCGTCAAGCTTAGCGCAAGTGTACAAGCAACTTGGCGACAAGACACCTGATGTTGACAGCCCAGAGCTGTTAAAAGGCTTCTACAGTGCGGTACAAGCATTAGTTGAATCAGGCAAGCTTATCGCTTACCACGACCGCTCTGACGGTGGTCTATTCACCACTGCTGCGGAAATGGCGTTCGCAGGCCACACTGGTGTGAGCATTGAATTAGATGCGCTGCAAGGTACAGACTTAGAAGTGCTATTCAATGAAGAGCTTGGCGCAGTGTTGCAAGTTCGCAATGACGATATCGCTGCGGTTGAAGCGGTATTTGCTGAGCACGGTATTGCTGATATTGCACATCGCATCGGTACGCTAAACGGTGAAGACAAGGTTATCTTTACTCGTGGCGGTCAGGCTGTACTTGAAAACACTCGCACTGAGCTTCGCACTATCTGGGCTGAGACAACTTACCAGATGCAAGCACTACGTGATAACCCAGATTGCGCGAAGCAAGAGTTTGATGCTAAGTTCGATGACAAAGATCCGGGCCTTAACGTTAAACTAAGCTTTGATCTAAACGAAGATATCGCAGCGCCTTACATTGCAAAAGGGGTGAAGCCTCAAGTTGCCATCTTGCGTGAGCAAGGCGTTAACTCACATATTGAAATGGCGGCAGCATTTAACCGTGCTGGCTTTGCGGCAATTGACGTACACATGAGCGATATCCTTGAAGGTCGCTTAACACTAGAGCAATTCAAAGGCCTAGTGGCATGTGGTGGCTTCTCATACGGTGACGTATTAGGTGCTGGTGAAGGCTGGGCTAAATCAATCCTATTCCATGACTCAGCACGTGAGCAATTCCAAGGCTTCTTCCAACGCCAAGATACTTTCAGCTTAGGTGTTTGTAATGGTTGTCAGATGCTTTCTACATTAAAAGAGCTGATCCCAGGCACGGAAAACTGGCCACGTTTTGTCACCAACAAGTCAGAGCGTTTTGAAGCGCGTTTCAGCTTAGTTGAAGTACAGCAAAGCCCGTCAATCTTCTTTGATGGTATGGCTGGCTCTCGCATGCCAATCGCGGTATCACATGGTGAAGGTCATGCTGAGTTTGCAAGCGAAGCGGCGGTACAAACTGCACTGAATTCAGGTTCAGTTGCTGTGAAGTTTGTTGATAACTACGGTGATCCAACCACTCAGTATCCAGCTAACCCGAATGGTTCACCTGCTGGTATTACAGGCATGACGTCAACAGACGGTCGTGCAACTGTGATGATGCCGCACCCTGAGCGTGTATTCAGAGCAGTTGCAAACTCTTGGCACCCAGATGAGTGGCAAGAAGATAGCCCTTGGATGCGTATGTTCCGCAATGCGCGTAAGCTAGTAGGCTAACATATTTGAAAAAGGTCACTTCGGTGACCTTTTTTATTCATGGCTCGATAATTATCTATCGGGTACACTGAAAGGGAAATAGCAATCATATTTTAGGGATACGAATGAAAAAATGGCTTTGGAGCTTAGCGTTGATACTCAGTGTTTTAGTGGGTGTTTACCTTGCCAGAGTTCCTTTGTCGCTCTGGGCCATTAAACATTTTATACCAGTTAATGAACTTCAGGTCAGTTGTCTTGACTGGCGTTTGTTGGGCTTCAATCGTATCCATATTACAAAAGCATGTGTGCAAACAGATGCGTTTAATGCCCAGCTTTATGATGCGCAACTAAGCATGCGCCAAGTCAATATTGAAAAAGCGAACATTCAACTTCTTCCGTCCAAAAATTCAGATGCAACTCAGCCACAGCGCCTTGCATTGCCACTCGACATCACCAGACCCAAAATGCATGTTGCCAAGCTCTCTATATCTGGTGAGCCATTACCAAAGCCATTAGTCGTGTCGATTTCGGAGTCCGAGCTGAATCAATTTGTAGTTTCAGGTGACATCGCTGCTGAAGTTACATTGCAGCCAGAGCGTATTGCTGCAAATGTTGACCTTAGTGGCGAGTACCTCAGCGCTTTGTTACCTCCTCAGATCCAAGCCCTTTCAGGAACTAGCCAGCTTGAATTCGATGGTCTGGCTATAGACGCAGAGCTAGAACTTGAAACTCTAGTGGCGCTTGAACAGGCTGAGTGTAAAGGTACCTTTGCGTATATAGGTGCTGTGTCTGGGCGGTATGATTTTGCCACGCAGCAGGGGAAGATAGCACTTGCCGAACCGATTTCAGCGAAATCAATGCTTGATTGTCTTACTTCTGAATATAGCAAACTGTTACCGACCACTTGGCTGCTTCGTTTACCGAGTGAAATCACTATTTCTGCGGATTCAATCGCGACAGGTTTACTTGAAGTGGCAGGTAAAGATAAACCGTTACAGCTTGAAGTTAATGAGTTAGCAGTCGACTTAACTGAGCCTTTCGTCAATGGTGATATTCGCCTTGAATTTTCCGATGAAAAGTGGGGCGCGCATACACTGGCGGGAGCGCTTAGTGCGCGGCCAAATTTTGTTAATATGAGGGGGGAAATCACAAGTGACCTTCAAAAGCTTACACTGCAAGATGTTATTGCTGAGAATCTCGAGCTCAATAGCCGCTTCAAAATATTGGGTGATCCAACCAAGCTAATTACAGTTGAGGCTCAGCCGAGCATATTCTCAACCCAGTTATCGACATCAGATTTGGTGATTGATAATCCATCTCTGACGTTTGACTTACATGCGCAGCTAGATGTGCCAAAACTCAAAAGTGGACATCTACTACACAGAGTCTTACCTGAAGGAATGAGTTTTGCGATAACGCTTGATTCAAAACTGCAAAACCTGAGTGTTGAGAATGTAACAGCAAAACAGAGTGCGTTGAGTGGGCGAGTTGTGCTTGAGCCTACACATGATTTTGATATCAACCTCACCTTAACCAGTGCACAGATACAACAGCAGAGTTATAAACTGAATGAGTTTGCGCAGACACTGCACTGGCAAGGCTCAGTCGCGACCGGAGAAATCTTTTCAACCTTGTCGGGCAATACTAAGGTAGCAGAAGTTAACTTAGCCGACCTCAGTTTGAAAAACGTGAGCATTGACAGTAAAGGTCAGCAAAGCCGCGGATTGATGGCGTCACATGTGGTTAATATTGATGGTGTAAAGGCGTTGCTTGAGCATCAATATTCAAGCTTAAAACATCCAGCACAAATACACGTGCCCACGCAGCAGCTCACTCAACTTCAGCCATATATTGACGCATTTTTACCGAACTTAAAAATTACCCATGGTAACTTCTATGCAGTACTCGAAGGGGATTTATCCACGCGCATATTTACCTTAGACGGGAGCGTTCAAAACGGCTCTGCGTTATTTAATGAACGGCTTATTCAAAATGCAGCGATTGATGTCTTTGGTCTAATAAGTTCAGCTAATATTCAACTCAAGCCAACCACACTGAGTGTTGAAGAGTTGAGAGCTGGTGTTATCGTTCAAGCAATAACAGGCCAACTATTCAGCGAAGCAGGCGTGGCTAAACTAAAAGATATTAACGCACAGGTTTTTGCCGGTAACGTGGGGATTGATGAAGTTAGTTTGGTCTCAACGCCGCAGGTCGTTCAGGTATCGCTAGATAAACTGAGTTTAGATCTTATTGCCGCCTCTGGGCATGATGCAGGCGTTGAGCTCAGAGGGCTGATCTCAGGCAAGTTACCAGTACAAATATCTTCATCTGGGGTGCGTATTGATTCTGGTCATATCCATAATGTTGGTGAAGGGCTATTAAAGGTTGAAAACAATGCATCAATTAATGCGCTAAAAGAGCAGCAACCTAGCTTACAAACGGTGATTGGTGTACTTGACGAGTTGACCATTGAGCAATTGAGTAGTGGCGTAAATTTAAGTGAAGACGGCTGGTTGGACTTAGATGTTAAAATTACAGGAATTAACAAACTCCAACAACAACCAGTAAACTTTAACTATACACACTCAGAAAATGTGTTTACCTTATTACGAGCCCTACGCTTGAGCGACGAGATTACGCGCGAAGTGGAAAATGCGTTAAATAAAGAGGAGCGTTAGTGAATGAAATGGATGCTAGTGATATCAGCTTTATTGGTATTGAGTGCTTGTACTCATAAGGTGCAAGTAGAAACCAAAGAGCCTATTACGATCAACTTAAATGTAAAAGTAGATCATGAGATCCGCGTGAAAGTGGATAAAGAACTCGACAATTTATTCAGCGAAGACAGCGAGCTATTCTAAGGAGGATTTATGAAGCTAAAAGCAATCTCTACCCTAATTATTGGGCTCAGTATGAGCTTCGCCGCATTCGCAATTTCCATTGACGATGCTAAATCACAGGGTTTAGTTGGCGAAACTACATCGGGCTATCTTGGCGTGGTTAAAAATGGCCAAGGTGTACAGCAGCTAGTTGATGAAGTGAATGAAAAGCGCAAACAGAAATACCAGCAATTAGCGAAAAAGAACGGTATCACGCTTGAGCAAGTAGAGGCTTTAGCGGCTAAAAAAGCGTATAACAAAACGCAGT
Organism: Pseudoalteromonas sp. NC201; assembly: GCF_002850255.1. Taxonomy (NCBI): domain Bacteria; kingdom Pseudomonadati; phylum Pseudomonadota; class Gammaproteobacteria; order Alteromonadales; family Pseudoalteromonadaceae; genus Pseudoalteromonas; species Pseudoalteromonas sp. NC201. The sequence goes on along the minus strand of NZ_CP022522.1, from coordinate 3,354,377 downwards.
CAGGTCATTATATTCAAGTCAATGGCAGCTGGGTGAAAAAGTAGTAATTCAAAACCTTACAAGAAAAGGCTGGCTAAACCAGCCTTTTGACTATTTAACCGTAGCTTAGGTTATTTAACCTTGTGGCATTGCTGCAGCAAATGCTGCCAAAACGCTTTCCCTTTACGTCTTGCGAGGCGGATATTATTTTCTGGGATCTGTTCAGGATCGTTATAGTCTTCTAATGCTTGGGCCATACTTTCTTCGCGGATCAAGTGGAGTGTTGGGTAAGGCGCGCGGTTAGTATAGTTTGCTGCGTCATGCTCATCGCTATCAGCAAACACATAATCTGGATGAAAAGTGGCAATTTGATAAGTGCCTTCAAACCCTTGCGCTACTAATAAAGCGTTTGCTAGGTCGACGAGATCCAAAAAGTCATCAAAATTACTAAAACCCTTATCAAATATAACTAGTGTTGTTTCTCGCTCTGGCTCATGGTTTAACTCTGAGCACTGCTCTAACATATCCATTACGGCATCGTCGTGGCTTATCGCTTGAGACACGAAATAATGAATGCTGTTACTTTCAACTTCCTGTCGAGCAAACGGGCAAAAGTTGTATTTTACAATGACTTGGCTAACCCAGTTTTGCATTGTAGAGATGACTGTATTCATGAATTATTCCAAGCTCTTATTGATTAGTGTCATGGTTTTAGAAATAGCCCCGGTATTTTCAACTAGTACCGATTGAGCGTTAGCACCGATTTGCGTTCGAAGCGATTTATCTTCAAATAGCGTAATAATTTGAGCGGCAAGCTTGTCCTCATCATCGACTACGATGGCACCTTGTTGCGCGATAAGTTGAGGGTATATATGCGCAAAATTATAGGTATGTGGGCCGGTTAATATTGGCACACCATGAGCCGCCGCTTCTAGTGGGTTATGACCGCCGCGCTCAATCAAACTACCACCAATATAGGCGATATCAGCACCACCAAATAGCCACTTTAATTCCCCTAAAGTATCCGCTAACAAGACCGAAGCTTCTGCGTCTATACCGTTACTACTCTTTCTGGTAAAAGCGATCTCTTGTTCACTGAGGTAGTCAGCAACCGCTTGAAACTGCTCGGGATGGCGAGGCGCGATAATAAGTAACGCATTACTTATCTGCTCTAATACTCGTTGATGAGCAGCAATGACTTGCTCATGCTCCTTAGGATGGGTAGATCCTGCAAGCCAAATTAACCGCTCGGGGTAATTTTCTTGAAACTGTCTTGCCTTTGCAATTTCTTCTTCGGTGATTGAGATATCAAACTTGATTGAGCCAGTAATGTGAAGCTTAGATTGAACAAGCCCGAGCTTGATGAAACGCTTGCCGTCTTCTTCATTATGGGCTGCAAGCAGATCTATGTTGCTCATCAAGCCTTTCGTTATCCAAGCATGCTTTTTATAACCTTGGTATGATTTTTCAGAGAGTCTGGCATTGACTACCAAGGTTTTACATTGGTTTTGTTTGGCGTAATAAAAAAGATTAGGCCACAGCTCAGTTTCCATCACAATAAGGAGTTTGGGCTTCAAGGAATTGAAAAATTTTCTGACCGCAAAAGCAAAATCTATAGGTAAATAACAGACATGTACCTGAACCTGAGCGCGAAAAGCTTTTGTTATCTCTTCTCTACCTGTTGGGGTGTTACAGGTGATAATGATTGATGTGTTCTCAGAAGCATTCAATATTGACTTTATAAGCGGGGTTGCTGCAAGCACTTCACCAACAGAAGCACAATGGATCATAATACTGTGTTGTGGCAGCTTGCTAATATTTCGGCCAAAGCGCTCATTAAAATGCACTCGATAACCTTGGTTTTTTCTACCTCGAATAAAATAGAGATAGCTCAATAACAAAGGGGCTAACACTAGCAACAGCAGGGAATATAAATGGCGTGCCATAGAAATTGCTTCAGCTCAAAAATCAGTATTTTACCTTGTTCCAGGGCGAAATTGAATGAACAACACAATTTTACACAGTTCAACAGATGCCTAGGGGCTTTTGGTTTGGTAGTATTTAGCGCATTAAAAGTAATGGAATAACAAAATGAATTTAGCTCGAGTACTCGCTTGCTGTAGTTTATTAGCTTCGAATCTCGCTTTAGCGAGCCCAACAGCCTATTTACCCATTGGGCAAGATCCGCTGTTGGAATATCAAATCGATAAAATGTTTGCGTTGACCGTTGGTACGCTTATGGCAAAGCCTTACCGTATCAGTGAAATCAAGATGCATTTGATGAAGCTTAGGCATATTGACGCCACATTACAACAGAGTATTAGTCAGGGAATTGCACCTTACTTACAAGATGACGCACTAACGCAAAGATCTGTCACATTGCGTGTTGATAGTGGTGAGGAAAAACAAATCGCCAACGACAGAGGTAATTATAGTGGTGAATATGCCGAATTGGGATTCGCTGGAGTATGGCGAGGCGGTGACTCGAGTATTCTACAAATAGGTGCTGAGTATCGAGTAGAAGCAGACAAGCTAGTGGCGTATAACACTTTTTACGGGCTATCTTATGGCAATTTACAGCTTAACCTAGGTTATAAAGAACATTGGTTCTCGCCATTTAAGCATTCGGCTCAGGTCTACTCTAATAACGCTAAAAACCGGCCTTCTATTTCATTGGGGTTAGTTGTTCCACTTAAAAACTGGTGGAATTTTGATGTTGAATTGTTTTATTCAGAGTTAGATAAAGTCGAAAAGGGAATTCGTTTTCAAAATACATTGCATGATGGTACACCGAAAATTGCTGGTACACACTTTAGTATTGAACCAATCGATGGTTGGAAAATTGGTCTAAATCGAGTACTACAATTTGGTGGAGGCCCAAGGAAGGTGGATTTTGAGGACTTTATTAAGGCCTATATAGATCCTGCTGGCAATGACAATAAAATCGGCGACCTGACTCAAGATGATGAACTTGGCGACCAATGGGCAACGATCACCACGAGTTTCACTACAAATTACGGTACCAGAGCACAATGGTATCTAGAGTATGGTGGGGAAGATACTAATAACCATAAGAACTATTTGTTTGGTAATACAGCGACTAGCGTAGGCATTTTCCTACCGAATGTAAGTTCAACCACCTCATTACGCTATGAATTTACCGACATGGAAAGTCTTTGGTACGTCAATGAAATTTATCAAACTAAAGGCAATACGATTGATGGGTTTGGTGTGGGACACTTTGCTGCCAACCATCGCCAGTTCGATGATGGTGCACCGACGCAGATCCATGTACTAGAAGGTACTTATCAAGCAGATTACCGTTCTTTGTGGCGAGCTAAGCTGTCGGTTATTGATAACGAAAGTAAATACTTCAACGAATTAAATGAGCTTGGTGCTGAATATGAAACTGGTTATGAATTTGAGCTGGCGCATATTGGTGAAGCTTACAGCAAGCAAGTCGAAACTAAATTAACCTTGGGTAAAGATGTCTTCGGTGAGAATTACACTTGGTTATCAGTCCATGTATACTGGTAGGTATCACGCGGGACAAGCATAGAATAGTTTAGGAACAAATATGTCATTGAATGAACAAGTAGCACAAAGCTACTTCGCAAGCTTACAGCGCCATGTTGATGTTTTTGAAACAATGGCAAACTATCACCAAGAATGTGTTGAGCTACTTGAAGCATGCCAAAGTACATTAGCAGCAGGTGGTAAGGTCATTTGGTTTGGTAATGGTGGCAGCGCGGCAGATGCGCAGCACCTAGCTGCAGAATTTGTGGTGCGTTACAAATTAGAGCGTGGTCCTTTGGCTTCGATTGCACTGACTACCGACACCTCAATTTTGACCGCGCACAGCAATGACTATCACTTTGACTCCGTATTTGAACGTCAAGTTCAGGCACTTTGTAAACCGGAAGATATGGTGATTGGTTTAACCACATCAGGTACGAGCCCTAATATCAATTTGGCACTTCAAGCCGCGAATGAAATTGGCGCGTTTACCGTGGCATTGACTGGCAGAACTGGTGGCAAAGTTAAGGATATTGCTAAATTACCGATTATTATCGCAAACGACGAGACAGCGCGTATTCAAGAAGCGCATATGTTTATTGGTCACTGGCTATGCGAAGCGGTCGATATGCTCGTTGCGGCGGAGCAAGAGGCATGAAGTTAGCGGCGCTTCAACAGCTAAATCAAGCCAAGGTATTGGTGGTTGGCGATGTGATGTTGGATAGATACTGGCATGGAGATACCGGGCGCATTTCTCCTGAGGCTCCAGTACCTGTGGTGAAAGTCAGCGCGTTGGAAGACAAAGCTGGTGGTGCGGCGAACGTTGCCAAAAACATCGCTCACCTAGATGGTAAAGTGGGTTTGCTTGGGCTTATCGGCGAAGATGACAATGGCAAAACGCTTGAGGCTATTCTTACCAAAGAAAACATTGAATCTAGCCTAGTTAACGTCGTTGAGCTGCCGACTATCGCAAAAATGCGTGTGATCAGCCGTCATCAGCAAGTAGTCCGACTCGATTTAGAAGAACCCTTTCAGTTATCTCACAGTCAACTACTGCTTGAGCGTCTAAAGCAAGAAGTTGATAAGTATGACTTTGTGTTGTTTAGCGACTACAACAAAGGCGCTTTATGCGCCATTTCAGATATGATTGCGGTGGCTAAAGCTGCTGGTAAAACGGTACTTATTGATCCCAAAAATAGTGACTTGAGCCTTTATCAAGGTGCTGATTTTATCACGCCTAACTTAAACGAATTTAAACTCGCAGGTGGAGATACAAGCAGCGAAGAGGCACTCACCTCTAGTGCGCGCGAGCTCCTGAAAACGTCAGGGATCGGCGCTATGTTGCTGACGCGCTCCGAGCAAGGTATGTCTTTGATAACCAATACTGAAAAGTTTGATTTCCCAGCTCAAGTACAGGAAGTAAGTGACGTTACGGGAGCTGGCGATACCGTGATCGCCACACTGACGACGATGTTAGGCGCAGGAATGTCTGCTAAAGACGCGGTGGAGGTTGCAAATATTGCCGCAGGCATTGCCGTGAGTAAGTTAGGTGCTGCAACGGTGTCACCGGAAGAGTTGAGTCGCAAACTGGGTCAATATCTTAGAGAAACGGGCGAGCACTACCAAACGCCGTTTGAAGAAGTGCTTAAGCACATTACTTTTGCCAAGCAAAACGGCGAAACCATTGTGTTTACCAACGGCTGCTTTGATATTCTCCATGCAGGCCATGTGCGTTATTTAGCGCAAGCTAAAGCGATGGGAGATAGACTCGTCGTTGGGTTAAATAATGATGAATCAATCTCGCGACTCAAAGGGCCTGAACGTCCAATCAATCCATTGAAAGAGCGGGCTATGGTGTTATCTGCACTCGCTTCTGTGGATTGGGTTATTCCGTTTGGCTGTGTTGAAGAAAATGACACACCAGCTAAGCTGATAGAAATGGTCAGCCCTGACATTTTGGTCAAAGGTGGTGACTATAAAGTGGAAGAGATTGCAGGTGCAGAGCATGTGCTTAATCAAGGTGGAAAAGTCGAGGTGTTAGCATTTTTGGATGGCTGCTCGACTTCCAATGTGATTAAAAAGGCACAGCTACAAAAACGTTAACGTGCGCTGTGATAGGCTTGCATCAATACTTGCCATTGATTTTCATCAAAATAAAAGGTCGGCCATTTGCCGGCCTCTTTTTTAAATGAACGTTGCAAACGCTCCATGTTTGCGTGCTGCCAACTTGAGTTTGGCTGCATGATTTTGCCCTTATCAAAATCAATTAGAAATACTTTGCCGTTGGCATCAAACAAAATATTGTTGATGTTCAAATCATCGTGATAGGCACCGGCTTGGTGAAACTGAGCAATGGTGTGGCCGATACTTTCCAGTTCATTTGTACTAAGCGTTCTTGCTTGCAAAATTTCGCAAACACTGGTGGCATCAGACACCGCTTCGGTCAAAATATCTGCACGATAAATACCAAAATGAAGCGATATTCTTGCGCCAAGTGGTGTTGGGACTGGTAAACCTTGTAGTTGTAGTTGCTCTAGCAAAGCAAACTCTTGATATACGCGAGTATTTTCTAGTTTGGTAAAAATATATTGATCACTCAACAGCTTGCCGATTAAGCCACCACGATAATAGTGCTTGAGTACCGCTATGCCTTGATTAAACCGCACGAACCACGCCGTTGCTCGGCCTTCTTTCGAGCCGACAATCGCATTATTTTTCTGCCAATATTCAGGGTCAAACATTTCTTCTGAAACATCATAATCTAGGGTTGAAGGCGTTAGTAAATAGCTATGCGGCTGTTTGGTGATTTGCACAATATAGGATTCTTAAGAGTCAATTGTGGCATTCTAACGATTTTTCATCCTCAGTGAAACTTGCAAACTTGTTTGATTAATTTAAGATCAAGCGCTTGTTACTTTCCATGAGAACTATTGTTTTGAGCAAATCCTTGACCTCTATTTGTATTTTGCGACTTTCTGCGATTGGCGACGTGTGCCATGCAGTGAGTGCTGTACAGGCGATCCAACGCGCACATCCGCAAGCGAAAATAACGTGGGTGATAGGTAAAGTGGAAGCCATGTTACTGGCTGACCTACCCGGTGTTGAGCTCGTCGTATTTGACAAAAAGCAGGGTAAAGCCGCGCTCAAGGCGTTAAAGGCAAAGTTCAAAGGGCAAAAGTTTGACGTATTACTACATATGCAGGTTGCGTTAAGAGCCAACCTTGTTGCGCGAGTTATTCCTGCAAAGCAAAAAATAGGCTTTGATAAAAGGCGCTCTAAAGAGTTACACAGTTTGTTTATTAATAAGCGGATCGCACCTCAACAGTCGCCACATGTGCTCGAAGGTTTCCAAAACTTTGCCCGTGCAATTGGTGCTGAGTGCGGTGAGCCAACATGGCAGATGCCAGTGACGGCAGCTCATCAAGCTGCGGCAAAATCGCTATTACCTGAAGGCAAGGTTTTTGTGATATCGCCTGCGGCAAGTAAAGCCGAGCGCAATTGGCTTCCTGAGCGTTATGCTAGGGTTGCAGATCATGCTGCTGCATTGGGGTTTCAGGTGGTGATAACGGGTGGCCCAACGGAACTTGAGCAAAACTTAGCAGCCGAAATTCAACAACACAGCCAAGCTGAGTTATTAAACTTAGTGGGAAAAACTGATTTGAAAACCCTACTTTGTGTATTGGAGCAAGCCGAATTGGTGTTAGCACCTGATACTGGGCCTGCTCATATGGCTGTGACAGTTGGAACGCCGGTGATCGGTTTGTATGCTCACTCCAACCCAACTCGCACAGGGCCGTACCTGTATCAAGACTATGTAGTTGAGGTTTATCATCAAAACCTCATTGCGCAAAAGGGTAAAACTGCTGAGCAATTACCCTGGGGAACACGGGCAAAAGGTAGCGAACTCATGTCTCAAATTTCTGTTGATGCTGTTATTACGATGTTTGAGCGGGTAATAAAAGAGCAGGGGATTGTGACCAATGCATAAGGCTGTATTTTTAGACAGAGACGGCGTTGTTAATAAAGATCACGCCTATGTTCATAAAATCGCGGATTTTGAGTTTATCGATGGGGTATTCAGTGCCTGCCAAGCATTTAGCAAAGCCGGTTATAAAATTGTGGTCGTGACGAATCAGTCGGGCATTGGCCGAGGTTACTACGATGAAGCACAATTTCACGCGTTAAGCGAGTGGATGTGCGCGCAGTTTATGGCGCATGGTGTTGACATCGCTGGTGTTTATTTTTGTCCTCACCACCCTGAAAAGGCACAAGACCCATATAAAGTAGAGTGTGACTGTCGTAAACCAGAACCCGGGATGCTGCTGCAAGCGATAGCCGAGCATGACTTGGATCCTACGCAAAGTATTATGATTGGTGATAAAGTCTCAGACATCAAGGCTGCCCGCGCTGCTGGCGTAAAAACAGCTATTTTAGTTGAGTCTGGGCAGAGCTTTAGTCAAGAGCAACAACAGCTCGCGGATAAAGTATGTGCGTCGTTGGCGGAGGTACCAGCCGCACTATGTTTGTCTGAGTAAAATAAAGTTTGCTGCCAGTTGTCGCAAATCGTGCATTTATTGTGTGAACCTTTTAAAATAAAGATATCTTTTAATGTACCAGGTATGATTGAATTGGTACGTTCCAATTAACTTGAGCTAATTAATATAGAATAAGCCCAAGCGTTAACTTCTGATAGTGAGAATGACAACCGCCTATGGCGATGCGTAGCTTACTATCACCGTGCAAAAAATGGAGACTCCCAGATGAGAGCATCGGCCTTCTACAGCCAGCTTCAGCAACAAATTGAAGAAGTAAAAGCTGAAGGATTATATAAAAAAGAGCGTATTATTACTTCTCAGCAGCAAGCTGAAATTGCAGTATCGACTGGCGAAAGTGTAATTAACTTCTGTGCAAACAACTATCTAGGTTTGGCGAATCACCCAGAGCTAATTAAAGCGGCGCAGGGCGGCCTTGATGACCATGGTTTCGGTGTCGCGTCGGTGCGCTTTATCTGTGGTACGCAAGATATTCACAAAACGCTTGAAGCAAAGATCAGTGAATTTTTAGAAACGGAAGATACTATCCTTTACTCTTCATGCTTTGATGCCAATGCTGGTTTATTCGAAACTATCTTAGGCCCTGAAGATGCAATTATCTCGGACTCATTAAATCACGCTTCCATCATTGATGGTGTGCGTTTATGTAAAGCTAAGCGTTTCCGCTATGCTAACAACGATATGGCTGATCTTGAGCAGCAGTTAATTGCTGCTGATGAAGCTGGTGTGAAAACCAAGCTTATCGCCACCGATGGCGTATTCTCAATGGATGGCGTTATTTGTAACTTAAAAGCGGTTTGTGACTTAGCGGATAAGTACGACGCTTTAGTGATGGTTGATGATTCACACGCGGTGGGTTTTGTTGGTGAAAATGGCCGAGGAACACCGGAATACTGTGGTGTATTAGACCGAGTGGATATTATTACAGGAACGCTTGGTAAAGCACTTGGCGGTGCATCTGGCGGTTATACCTCTGGTAAGAAAGAAATCGTAGAGTGGTTACGTCAGCGTTCACGTCCTTATTTATTCTCAAACTCGCTAGCGCCTTCAATTGTTACAGCTTCAATAAAAGTGCTAGACATGATGAAAGAAGGCGATGCCCTACGTGCTAAACTATGGGATAACGCAGCCTATTTCCGTACTAAGATGGAAGCCGTCGGCTTTACTTGTGCGGGTAAAGATCACGCTATTATTCCGGTTATGTTAGGCGATGCCAAAGTAGCCTCAGAAATGGCTGACAGATTGCTAGCTGAAGGGATCTATGTGATCGGTTTCTCTTATCCTGTCGTGCCAAAAGGGCAAGCTAGGATCAGAACACAAATTTCAGCTGCGCATACTACTGAGCAGCTAGACAAAGCAATCGAAGCCTTTACCCGTATTGGTAAAGACCTAGGCGTCATTTAATTTTGCCACCGGCATTAAGCCGGTGCAGCTAACGAGCGAATACTATGAAAGCATTATCCAAGTTGAAAGCTGAAGAAGGAATTTGGATGGCGGATGTGCCAAAACCGGAAGTAGGGCACAACGATCTATTGATCAAAATCCGTAAAACAGCAATTTGTGGTACCGACGTACACATCTACAAATGGGATGAGTGGGCACAAAACACGATCCCAACTCCAATGGTTGTGGGACACGAATACGTAGGTGAAGTGGTCGATATGGGCCAAGAGGTGCGTGGTTTTAGCATTGGCGACCGAGTATCTGGTGAAGGTCATATCACATGTGGTCACTGTCGTAATTGTCGTGCTGGTCGTGTTCACCTATGTCGTAACACCATTGGGGTAGGCGTTAACCGCGAAGGTTCATTTGCAGAATACTTGGTTATTCCTGCTTATAATGCGTTTAAGATCCCTGACAATATTTCTGACGAACTCGCTTCTATCTTCGACCCATTCGGTAATGCAGTGCACACCGCATTGTCGTTTGACTTAGTTGGTGAAGACGTCCTCATTACTGGTGCGGGTCCAATTGGTATTATGGCTGCGGCAGTGGCGAAACACGTTGGTGCGCGTCATGTGGTGATCACAGATGTAAACGAATATCGCCTTGAGCTAGCCACTAAAATGGGTGCTACGCGAGCAGTAAATGTTGCCAGTGAAAGCCTCGAAACGGTTATGAAAGATCTTGGTATGACAGAAGGGTTCGATGTTGGGCTTGAAATGTCAGGTGTTCCTTCAGCATTTAAAGGCATGTTAAACAGCATGAACCATGGTGGTAAGATTGCAATGCTGGGCATTCCTCCTTCTGACATGGCGGTGGATTGGAACCAAGTGATCTTCAAGGGTCTAGTGATCAAGGGGATTTACGGCCGTGAAATGTTTGAAACTTGGTACAAAATGGCAAGTTTGATCCAGTCAGGCTTAAACCTTGACCCAATCATTACACATCAGTTCCATGTTGATGACTTCCAGACTGGCTTTGATACGATGATTTCAGGGCAATCAGGTAAAGTTATTCTGAATTGGGATTAATGCTCAACTTTGCTTAGTGCATGAATGAGTAGTTATAATAGAAAGACGGCTAGGCCGATAAGGCTTAAGCCGTCTTTTATTTTTTAGTTTTAAATGGGTAACACATGTCTTTTAAACATATTTCAGTAGCAGACACACAAGCGCTTTTAGGCAATGATGATGTAGTGGTAGCAGACATCCGCGATGAAAATACTTTTGCACAAGGGCATATTCCAGGCGCTGAACATTTATCTAACGCTAATCTTGCACATTTCATGCAGGAGAAAGAGTTTGACCAACCTATTGTTGTGGTGTGTTATCACGGGATCTCCTCACAAGGCGCAGCTAACTACCTAGTTGAGCAAGGCTTTGAAGATGTTTACAGTATGGATGGCGGTTTTACGCAGTGGGCAAGTGAATTGCCAAACGAGATTGAAAAGTGAAGTTAATAGCCCATTATCACAATGCACGACTAGCTCAAGGTGCGGTCGATTATTTTAAGACGCAAGGGATTTATTGTGTTTTGCACAGTCACGATGGGCAACAAGTTGAAGTTTGGCTAGAGCGTGGTGATGAAGCGCTTGCTATGCGTCTTTGGCAAACGTTTTTGGAGCAACCTGAGGCTGAACTATATCAAGCGGCTTCTTGGCAAACCGGAAGTACACAGGGGTTATTTAGCTACCAAGGCCAAAACTTAAACTTAGTAAAGCGCTTTTTGGGATTGAACTGGTTATTACAGGGCGTTTTTGGTGTCAGTATTATTATTTTTGTCGCCATGTTATTTGGTGACGCTAATGGCATCTTTTCTGCGCTACGTTTCTCCCTAGATAAACCTTGGACTTGGATAGCGCCTACACTGATACATTTTAGCGCCATACATTTGATTTTTAATTTAAGCTGGTGGTTACACCTTGGCGCGCAAATTTCAGAGAAACTAGGGCTCTGGGCGTTAGTTTGCATCTACTTTGTAACCGGCTTAACCAGTAATTTTATGCAGTACCTATTTGTTGACGCTAATTTTGGTGGACTAAGTGGCGTGGTCTACGGACTACTAGGCTTTTGCTGGGTAATTGGTCATCGAAATCCTGCCGGAGCCGCTTTGGTCTCTAAGCCTGTTATTGGTTTTATGCTGCTTTGGATGCTGTTTGGATTTACGGATATGTTTTTCATCAACATGGCTAACTGGGCACATTTGTTCGGACTGCTATCAGGTATGTTGGTTGCGGTATTTTGGCCTATCAACAGGCAACTCAAAGAGAATAGCTAGTTACTTCGAACTCGGAATCTAGCGCTTCCGAGTTCTTGTATGAGTTGATTCGGTTAGTGATATAAATATTTGGTAAAAAGCACATCTCGAACAATTTCCTGCCCAGTTTCTTCTTTTAGCAATGTCTTTAGCTTTTCAGCACAGCGCTTTCTGATTTCTTCTCTGCCAGTTAATGACTTAATGGTTTCTTCGTTTTCTTTACTCAGGATCTGTACAATTGCATCTCTTAGTAAAGGTGTATGGTGCTCAACCACGGCAATATTCGCAACGTCATTCAGCATTAGGTCAACGGTGACTCGGACATAGCCAAGCTTTTTATTAGATTGGCCTATGTAGTTCGTGATGATATCTGGCTCAAACCCGAAATACCCAATAGTTGAATCCGCTTTTACAGGGGAAGCCGCGGTTAATGCAATGCACAAAGTGAGTACAACAGCCAACAGTCTCATGTTTTATCAGGTATCCTAATGCAAGTTACTTTTTACTTAGTTTATACATAATTGCGTTGATTTTACAGTTGGCTTCAGCACAAACATAAACTTTTTAGAAAGCCTCTGCTCTGCTATTATGACCGCGGATTTTTAAAACGGAAATAGAACGTTGCCTTTGCAATTACCCTTAGAGCTCCCTTGGCTGAAGAACACACAGTTGGTGGATGTTGAGCCAGCACTTTCTCCTTATTTACTAGAGACCCAATCTCTAACCGCAAAATTGAAAGAAACTTGTGATAAATTTTCTGTGACTGTGCTTGCTAATGAGTTCAGGAGCGCTCCAGATGCGTTACGTACAGATCTTTCTGAACAGGTTTGGTGCCGAGAAGTAACGCTAAATTGTAACGGTAAAGCAGCTGTATTTGGACAAAGTTGGCTCAATGAGGACGCATGTACTGTCGGAATGGATGCAATTGGTGAGACGCCGTTAGGTGAGTTACTGTTTACTGATTCAAATTGGCAGCGCGGAACCCTTGAGTATCTTCGTTTAGCTACTTCAGACTATCCAGCGCTGATTGAACTTATTGCACCCACCACTGGCGTCGTCCCAGAGCGTTTATTTGCCAGAAGAAGCTGGTTTAAAAACGGTAAAGCAAAGATTTTAGTTTGTGAAGTCTTTATATCGGAAAGCTTTTATGATTGAACACCAGAAATGGCAGGCTTACAGCCAACTTATGCGATTAGATAAGCCAATCGGAACTTTACTATTATTGTGGCCAACACTTTGGTCACTGTGGTTTGCAGCTGAAGGTATTCCAAGTATCTGGCTTATTGTTACTTTTGCACTTGGTGTATTTCTAATGCGAAGTGCGGGCTGTGTTATCAACGATTTCGCCGATCGCAAGGTTGATGGGGCTGTAAAGCGTACGGCGACAAGACCGCTTGCAAGGGGGGCCGTGACGAGTAAAGAAGCGCTAGGACTATTTTCTATTTTGGTAACGCTAGCTTTTATTCTGGTGCTTTTTTTAAACTGGCAGACTATTGCATTATCGTTTGGTGCACTTGTGTTGGCTTCTGTCTATCCTTTCATGAAGCGTTATACAAACTTACCTCAAATCGTACTTGGGGCTGCTTTTAGCTGGGCGATACCGATGGCCTTTATGGCAGTAAATCAGAATGTGCCAGTACTTGCTTGGGTGTTGTTTGCTGCGAATTTAATTTGGACGGTCGCTTATGACACCATGTACGCCATGGTAGATAGGGATGATGATTTGAAGATTGGGGTAAAGTCTACTGCGATTTTATTCGGAAAATGGGATCTCCACATTATTGCGTTGCTCAACATCACATTTATCGCGATGATGGCGGCAGTTGGTGTAACGTTTGATTTAAACCTCGCTTTTTGGTGTGGCTTACTCGCAGCCTCTGTGCTGCTTGTTAAACAACAATATGCCATACGCAATAGAGATAGAGATAGATGTTTTTGGGCTTTTTTAAACAATAATTATGTTGGCTTGGCGATTTTTGTAGGGGTCGTGTTGGGGTTTTTACCGTTCTAAAGCCGGTTATTAAAAACGGGCAAGTAATACAGATTATTTGCCCGTTTTTTTGCAACTAATAAGTTACTGTTTTTTTGCTAGATGAAGATGCTGCATCTTCGATTAGCTCAAGCAAGTGATTTATATGTGCATTTGAACCAATTTGATGATTGGTTTGTACAATCAATTGCTCTCTATCCAATGCCTTATTGGTTTTTAAGAAAACTAAGTTAGGATCTTGTGCGATGGTTTTGGAATGCTCAATGCTAGCAATTGCGAAACTGTTGCTATTCTTTAAGCCATCAATTACTTGCTCAATATTACCAATTTTAACGCTGGTTGATTTGTTTAGCGAATCAACGGCTTCATTAAGCATACCTTGAACTTGCTTTGATTGGGAAAAGCACCCATACATAGGATATTGCGTTAATTCAGCTTTTCTAATGCTGTCTTGGTTTGCTAGAGGGTGGTTTCTAGAAACAAACAAAACTAGCTGATCGGGTAGGTGAATATCGCTCACTATGCTATTTGCGCTTTGTAAATATACGCTAATATCAATTTCACCAAGTTGCAGCTTGCGAGTAAGCTCCAACTCATCTTGTAACTGCATCTCGATTTTTACATTAGGATACTGAGCTAAAAACTGACCGCAAGAAACTGGCACAATGCTACTTGCTTGTGTTGTATAACCAATAATTAACTTCTGGTTATCGCGACCAAACAAACTTTGCTTGATGGTTTTCTTGGTTAGGTCGAGTTCTGATAGCGTCGTTTTACAATACTTTAAGAACAGTTCACCTTGCTCAGTTAATTTTACTGAACGCGTTGAACGTTTAACGAGTTCACAACCTATTTCATCTTCAAGGGTTTGGATGCTTCGGGTAAGCGCTGAAGTACTGATCTGGGTTTGTTCTGCGGCTTGTCTAAAATGTCTTAAATTACCTAATGCTACGAACTGCTCGAGTTGTTCAAATCTCATGTGAAATTCCTTTTAATTTCAACTAAAACACATTTACTACGTCTTTTCCCAATAGTAATACACAAAACGAGAAAAAGAAAGTGAAGTTTTTACATTCTGATTACAAAGTTAGTCAGGATACCTGTCACGTATCTCAATAAATTGTTCCAGATTATTTAGAAAAAGGTCAACTAATTTGGGGTCAAATTGTTTTCCTCTTTCTTTATTGAGTAATTCAATTATCTTTTCCAGCGGCCAAGCGGGCTTATAACAACGCTCGCTGCCCAGTGCATCAAAGACATCCGCCAGTGCTGTGATCCTCCCGACAATGTTTATTTGCTCAGCTTTCAAGCCGTTTGGATACCCAGAGCCATCCCACTTTTCGTGATGTTGATGCGCAATTAACGCACCACATTGCAGAATCTCATTTGTTGAATTTTTTAAGATTTCAAACCCTTGCTGTGCGTGAGTTTGCATAATTATCCATTCTTCATCAGTGAGTTTTCCGGGTTTATTCAGGATTTGATCTGGAATACTGATTTTGCCAATATCATGGAGCGGAGAGGCGAGTTTGATAATTTCTGCATGGTAGTGAGAAAGTCCATAAAGCTGGGCTAAAAGCATACTATAATGTGCCACGCGTTTTACGTGGGAGCCTGTTTCTTTCGAGCGTTTTTCGACGGCTTCACCCAAAATATAAGAAAGCTCTTTTTGAGAGTCTTTGACGGTTTCACGCAACTTTAAGTTGTCGTAGGCTAGCGCTATATTGTTTGCAAAAAATTCAAGTAGCTGGAAATCCATGCTATGAAGATCGCTATCCTTACTCACATAAATCATCGTTTCACTGCCTTCTCGGGAAGGGAAGTAGCCGATATATTCATTGCGGGTCTTCATAGATGATTTTTTGTTGTGCGTTTCTATAAATAAATTTTGTACATTCTCTGGCAAAGTTACATTACTTGGCTCTACGCCTGCACCAGAGGCTGCTAGTAACTTAAATTTTGTGGGCTCATTAGCTTGATGATTTACTGCTGCTGCACAGTATATTTCCGAATCTGATAATCCCATTACAGCGGATACATGGGATAATATAGTTGATGCAAAATCCTGAATATTGCTACACTTTAAAAAATTCGAAGATGCATCAATAATGCGTTCGAGTCCCATTTTGTGCTTTTCGATGGTTTGAATATCCCGGTGAGCGCGTAAAGCAGAATAGAGCAGCGTTTTTAACTTGACGGCAGTGAGCTCGGTTTTGTTCTTATAGTCATTAATATCGTAATCGCGAATAACCGATTCTTCCGGTGCTTCACCTGGCTGCCCTGTGCGCAGCACAAGGCGAATATCAAAGTTTTCTAAGTCATCACGGATATATCGCACTAAATCAAGCCCTGCATGATTACTTTCCATCACGACATCAATAAGGCCTACAGAAATATTCTGCTCCGTGTCCAAGATGACTTTTGCTTCTTGTGCTGAGTAGGCATGATGAAATCTCAATGCTTTATTCTCAAACTTAAAGCCGGACAACACCAGCTTAGTCACTTGGTGAATGTCTTCTTCATCGTCTACAACCAGAATATCCCAGTAGGTATCGGCCATTTGATTTATTGGGCTTTCTAGCACTTCATCTGAGAACAAAAATCCGCTCACAGATTGCTCCTCTTTTTATGCTGACTCAACGTTAGTATAGTCGGCAGTAACAAGGCCGCTAATCTTGTTGAGGTTTTTTCTCGATATTTTGCAATTCTAGTTCGATTGCATCGCAAGAAATGTGGATTTCATAAAGAGAAAGTAGCAATGATAAGGTTAGGCTACAGAGACTCGCACCAAATAATGTTACGCCAAGTAAGGATATTTCAAGGAACAAGGCAAACATTGAAGACGTACAAAGTAAAAACGCAATTACGCCCCATACTTGCATTCGTCTGATTAATCTAATTCGTTTCCTTAAGTTTTCGATTTGCGCTTTAACCAAGGATCTTATGGTGTCGCCTTCTCGAGCGTTTAATTCACGGATCAATTGTGCGAGTACCAAAAAGCGATTGGTGTAAGCGAGCAGTAATAAAGAAATTGCTGGGAATAATAGGCCCGGTGTTGTTAGAGTCATAGTCGTATTTTAATGGAATAGCTTGATGTTTAAGTGTGATGATAATGAATGATTTTATCAAGAAACAAATGAGCACATTGAGTGCTAATTCAATAGTGAAGATAATGCAATGAGTGAACAATCTTTTCATTGGGTGCAATTGTGCGCTATCAGCGGCTTTGTTGAAGCGCATTTACTCAAAGGTCAACTAGAACAAGCGAATATTCAGGTTCGCTTACAAGGTGAGCATTTGTCAGGTGCTATTGGTGAAATTCCAGCAGAGCAAGCTGCCATCAAGCTCTTTGTTTATGCAATAAAGTTACCCGAGGCTCAGGAAATATTGGTAAACTATAACAAATCACGTCATCGCAGTGCCGCCGAGCTGTCGGATTGGCTATGTAACCACTGTGCAGAATTAAATGGACCAGCGTTTGAATATTGCTGGCAATGTGGAAATAAGCATGAGCAAAGCAAATAACTTTCAAAGAATTAGAGAGTTAAATTATCTTCAAAAGGCAGTCTTAGGTGCTGCTATTATTGAGCGTATGTTGCCAAATTATTCATTATTTAGTGAGGCTACGGGTTTTGGCGACGAGCAAGTTCTCAGAAATGCGCTGAATTTAATCTGGGAGAAAATATTACTGCCAAAGAGCAAAATTAGCTTAGAAAAGCTGGTTGAAAAGGTTGAACCAAATGTACCTGAGCTCAGTGAGTTCGATATGTTTGGTACCTATCCCGCAATCGATGTAGCGACAGCGCTGTTAGGCATGTTGCAAGGCCTAATGACAAAAGATGAACATGAGTTTGTAAGCGTTGCCAAAATTTCTCAGGCAACGGTAGCTAAATACATCGAGTTTATGTTGATGGCGGAAGATATATCTCCAACGAATGAGTTAGTGCGTGAACACCCGCAGATGCAGTATGAAATTGAGATCCTCGCTGAGCTTATCGAACACGTGGAAAATATGGGGCGTATTAGCAGCGACTCGGTGAAGTCGCTAAAGGCCTTGGCACTAGCTGACGGCCAAACAAATATTGGTTTGGAACTTGAGTAGCTGATTTCGTATAATCAGCGGCTGCAGTAAAGAGTTTGGAGAAAGTAACTTGCGTATTTTGGGTATAGAATCCTCATGTGATGAGACGGGTATTGCTATTTATGATGATGAGCAAGGGCTGTTGGCACATCAATTATATTCTCAGGTAAAAGTACACGCCGATTATGGTGGGGTAGTGCCTGAACTTGCTTCTCGTGATCATGTACGCAAAACGATCCCTCTTATTGAAGCTGCTTTCGCGCAAGCGGGTTGCGGTCCTGAAGACCTTGATGGCATTGCTTATACCGCAGGGCCGGGTTTGGTCGGTGCTCTGTTAGTTGGCACCTCAATTGGTCGCTCGTTAGCATTTGGTTGGGGGATCCCAGCCGTTGCCGTACATCATATGGAAGGCCATTTGCTTGCCCCTATGCTTGAAGACGATAAACCAGAGTTCCCATTCGTCGCGCTGCTAGTCTCTGGTGGTCATACCATGATGGTCAAAGTCTCAGGTATCGGTGAGTATGAGGTACTTGGTGAGTCAGTGGATGATGCTGCTGGTGAAGCATTTGATAAAACCGCAAAGCTACTCGGTCTTGATTATCCTGGCGGCCCAATGCTTGCGAAAATGGCGACACAGGGTCAAGCAGGGCGATTTACTTTTCCAAAACCGATGACAGACAGACCAGGTCTGGATTTTAGTTTCAGTGGATTAAAAACCGCAGCGGCAAACACGATCCGTAATGAAGGCGGTGATGAGCAAACGAAAGCAGATATCGCTCATGCCTTTCAAACTGCGGTCGTAGAAACACTAGCGATTAAGTGCAAGCGGGCACTGAAAGAAACAGGCATTAAAAGCCTGGTGATTGCAGGTGGCGTCAGCGCCAATACAGAACTTAGGCAAAAGCTTGAGCGCATGATGCTTGGCATGAAAGGGCGAGTTTATTATCCGCGCACTGAATTTTGTACAGACAATGGGGCGATGATAGCTTATGCAGGAATGCAGCGCCTAAAAGCAGGTCAGCATGCGCCACTTGATATGAAGACTAAGCCACGTTGGCCGCTGGATAGTCTAGAAAAAGTCTAGACCTTAGTCTTTAGACTTTTTCCCCACCTTGGGCTCTTTACCACTCAAGAGCCTTTTAATATTTGCCCTATGACGAATAATAATCACCACAGTTAAAAAGCTTACCGGCACCGTATAAAGCGGTTTTATCCACCATGTGTAAAGTGGAGCTGCTGCGACTGCGACAATCGCTGCGAGTGAAGAATAGCGTGTTAGCGCTAGCACCACGAGCCACGTACTAATCAATAGCCCACCCAATGACAAGCCGATCGGTAATAGCGCACCAAATGCCGTTGCTACCGCTTTACCACCGTTAAAGTGGAAGAAAATAGGATAAATGTGACCAAGGCATGCGCTTACGGCTATTGCACCTAACCACACAGGTTCTATTTTCAGAAAGTAGGCTCCCCACACCGGGATGGTTCCCTTTAAAATATCGAAGACGAGCACCAGCGCAGCTGGGATCTTTCCTCCCAATCTTAATACATTGGTTGCGCCTGGATTATTAGAACCATTAAAGCGTGGATCTGGTAGATTGAATAACCGACAAACCAGAATCGCTGAGGAAATCGATCCCAATAAATAAGCACATACGCACATTAAACTGATTAACACTGTCTTCCTTATTTTTTATTGCGTTGTTTTGGGCTATGATCGGCGGTCTTAAGTCCTGCACAGATCGCGAATTGCGATTAGAAAATGCGGGTGAATTACAGCGATAAACATGTTTGGAGTTTACATGGATAAAGTCTATATCTCACAGCTACACGTCGAAGCCATAATAGGAGTGTACGACTTTGAAAAAGAAAGTAAACAAAGCCTTTACTTTGATGTTGAGATGTTGACCGATATTAGCGCTGCCGCTCGCCATGACGATATTAGTTTGGCGGTTGATTATGCCAAAGTGAGTGAGCGTATTATTGCGCATACCCAAGCAAAACCAGTAGAGCTATTAGAAACGTTAGTTGAACAGCTTGCCGCAATGATCCTAAATGAATTTAATGTACAACAAGTGCTTATAAAAGTGAGTAAACCTGCTGCCGTGCCACAAGCACAAACGGTTGGTGTAGAAATTGTGCGTAAGAAGTAGAATTATCATGGCACAAATTTTTATCAGTCTCGGCTCAAACATAGAAAAAGAAAAAAATTTGCTGAGTGGCTTGAGGGTATTGATAAAACACTTTCCGGATTTTCAACATTCGAGTGTGTTTGAGAGTGAAGCCGTCGGATTTGCAGGAAATAACTTTTATAATTCGGTCTTTGCTGCACAAACACAGCTGTCTTTAAACGAAGTATATAAACTGCTCAAGTCGATAGAATACGATCATGGTCGTCGCTGTAGTGAAAAGAAGTTTAGTCCACGCACGTTAGATCTCGATATTCTCTTTTATGACCACCTTATTTGTTCATCACCCGCTCAGTTGCCTCGGGATGAAATAACCAAAAATGCCTTCGTGCTTCAGCCATTAGCTGAACTAGCTCCTGATTTTATCCATCCTGTTGAGGGTAAAAGCATTGCTCAGTTATGGCAGGAGTATCACAACCCAACTCAAAAATTATGGAAAGTGGAGTTTCCCAAGCAATGAGCTTTATTGAGATTGTCGTCCTTGCAATTATTCAAGGTCTCACTGAATTTTTACCTATTTCGAGTTCTGCCCACTTACTGCTACCTTCACAGGTACTAGGTTGGCAAGATCAGGGCCTTGCCTTTGATGTTGCTGTTCATGTTGGTACTTTGCTGGCTGTCGTTATTTATTTTCGACAAGACATTGTCAGCCTACTGGCAGGATGGTTCAAATCATTCTCAGGTACGCACTCGAAAGAAAGCCGGCTGACTTGGTGTATTGTGGTTGCCACTATTCCATTCGTGATCTTAGCTCCACTGCTTAAGGATATCGTAGAAGTTTATTTACGTAGTGCTTGGGTGATTGCAACATCGACGATAGTATTTGGTTTACTGCTTTGGTATGCCGACGTGAAAGCGAAACAAATCAAAGACGAATTTGCCTTAAACTGGAAAAGCGCATTGATACTGGGGCTTGCGCAAATTACCGCTGTTATTCCTGGCACATCGCGTTCAGGTATTACCATCACCGCAGGTTTATTACTTGGGCTTGATAAGAAAAGTGCGGCGCGCTTTTCGTTTTTAATGTCTATTCCAGTCATTTCGATGATGGGATTGTATTACAGTTTAGAGCTTGCTACCGGCGATGAAGTGGTTGATTGGAATGCGTTATTAAGTGGTGCAGCACTGTCGTTTATCTCAGCTTATGCCTGTATCTTCTTTTTCCTGAAAATCATAGAGCGCATGGGCATGATGCCATTTGTCATTTACCGCTTGCTACTTGGGGTGGGATTAATCGCTTTCTTGAGCCTAAGTTAATCTGGGCTTTGGATAATTCAGCAAGGTTAACAGAAAAGCCAGCTTGATGAAGCTGGCTTTAGGGCCTGTTGGCCTTCGCTGTTTGATTTTTGTTCTTCTGAGTGTGTTTTGGTCGCGACGCTCGA
This sequence comes from Pseudoalteromonas sp. NC201, assembly GCF_002850255.1. Lineage (NCBI taxonomy): Bacteria > Pseudomonadati > Pseudomonadota > Gammaproteobacteria > Alteromonadales > Pseudoalteromonadaceae > Pseudoalteromonas > Pseudoalteromonas sp. NC201. The sequence goes on along the minus strand of NZ_CP022522.1, from coordinate 3,332,988 downwards.
CTTGCCGCCTAGTAATCTAGGCAAAAGTTGAGCAACAATGAACAAAGCGCACTCAGGTGAACCCAAAGGGCAGCGCTTGATTGGCATTTCTTCTGTGTTGCCCCACAAGGATGTGGGGTAAGGTGACTTTGCAGGAGCACAAAGTCTTTATCGCCAGACTTACATAGAATGACTATGCTACGCAGGCTCTGCCTTGTATAAATACCAATCAAACTGCTGCAAAAACAAACTTGGAAGAGCAACAGGCCCTAGACTGCATTAAGCAATTTGCTTTTCCGCAAGGCATAGTTCCATGGTCGCCTTCAACAGTCGATAAAGGTTTATCGACGCGTCAATTTCTTCTTTTCGGTTTGTTAAGCTCTCAATATTTAAGCCAAGAGAAATATCTAGGTGTGAGCAGCTTTTTAAGATTTGATCTAGATTCTCTCTACAAATACGAATTGACTCACTTAGTGTGTTTTCTGAATCTAACATGCGCCATTTGGTTGCTTCTGGTACTGAGATCCCCAGCCACTCCATAAACTGCAAGGTCTTTTCTCCACCACATGGAGTAAAGGTAAGAATAATGCGTTTTGGTGTTTGCCCTTGCTGTTTACAGGTGCGAGCATAGCTCGTAATAAGATCTATGGTTGCTTGAGCGTCATACACTGCTTGGGAAACAAAGAATTGGCAGCCTTGCTCTGTTTTATCAATTAACCTTTCGTGTTCATTACGCTTACTGGCGTGGCGCTCTGCGATAGTTACACCACCTAAGAAAAAGTCATCTTGATGATGCTTCAATACCTTATAGGCTTCAGAAAGCGGCAACTTAATATCGCCTTGTGAAGACGGACTGCCCACTAATACTAGATTGTTTAACCCATATTGCTGTTTTGTGCTGCTTAACCAATCGCCAAAAGCCTCACTATCGCGCTGTGCCACACTTTTATACGTAATTACATCAAGGTGTGATAATTCGCGGATCAACTGACTATATTCACACGGATCAACGGTGTGCTTAAAAGGAAATGGACGTGGTACTTGAGTACGGCTGCTTTCATCTTGAATGTCATAGATGATCACGCCGTCGTATTCAATCTCATGTAAACGGCCCAAAAGCTTAGCGGCAATTGATTTTAGCTGCTCTGGGTCGGTGCCAATCTTAGGTGGTGTGGTACCAATTAAATATACCCCTTGGTTAGGGTCAATGATTTTCTCTTGAAGCGTTAAAGCCATAATCCTCATTCCACAAAAGCATTTCTGTATCTCTTTACTAATATAGCAGCCATTTAGACGTCTAGATAGATTTTTTTTAATGAAAGAATTTCAATAATTATGAATTTATCTCAAGTGCTCAAACCAAAATTTCATATTTGTTTACACATTAGGATGGTAAATCACCTTGGAAATTAGCGAATTAGTATGGCTTTGGGGCATAATCAGGAGGTTTACTAACGTAAGTGAACACGACTTACTTAGAATAAAAAATATGATTAGGACCAAATTCATGAAATTCAAATTACTAGCAACCAGCTTTGCCGTAAGCTTAGCGCTTAGTGGCTGCGCAGCGACGAATTCAAACCAAGCCCAACAGTCAGCTGAAAGTACTCAAGCTGCCCAATCCAATAAAGTATTCGCCCAAGATTATGTTTTGGAAGAGCTAGAAAATGGCCTTCGCGTCATGGTAGTTAAAACTAACTATCCTGATGTGGTATCGCTACAGATCCCGGTTTCTGTTGGTTCGCGTAATGAAGTCGAAGCGGGTAAAACCGGCTTCGCTCACTTCTTTGAGCATATGATGTTCAAAGGCTCAGAAAAGTATCCACAAGACGTTTATTCAGACATTCTAAAAAATTCAGGTGTTGATAATCGCGCCTACACCACCAATGACTACACGAACTATCACCTAAATTTCTCGAAGCAGCATTTAGATAAAGTATTAGAAATCGAAGCGGATATCTTTCAGAACCTGACTTACAGTGAAGAACAGTTTCGTACTGAAGCACTAACCGTGAAAGGTGAATACCTTAAAAATAATGCCAGCCCAGTTCGAAAACTGCTTTCTGCGGTAAGAAAAGAAGCATTTGATAAACATACCTATAAACACACAACGATGGGCTTTTTTGAAGACATCGAAGCAATGCCAGATCAAATGGCCTATGGTAAAACCTTCTTTGAACGTTTTTACAAGCCAGAATACGTATCGCTTGTCATTGTGGGTGACGTAGATCCAAAAGAAACCATGGCTATGGTGAAAAAGCACTGGGGTAATTGGAAAAAGGGTGATTATCAAGCTGATATTCCAGTTGAGCCTAAACAAGAGAAAGCACGTTACGTCCATGAAAAATATGATGGCTTACCTGGTCACTGGTTGCTTGTTTCATATAAAGGTACTGCATGGGAGCCGAAGAAAAAAGACCGAGCTGCGCTTGATTTGATCTCGCAGTTATACTTCTCTCAAAACTCTGAGTTATACCAAGAGCTGGTGGTAGACAAACAGCTTGCAAGCCAAATGTTTACCTACAACCCTGAAACCAAAGACCCTGGTCTTCTGCATGTTTTCGTTAAAGTTGAAGATGAAAAAGATTTGGCGACAGTGCGTGATGCAATCAATAACACATACGCAAAAGCACGCACAGAGCTAGTAGATGAAAATAAACTTGCTGCACTTAAATCAAACCTAAAGTACAGCTTTATTAACGGCCTTGACTCATCACAATCTATTGCTTCGACACTCGCAAGCTACATGCATTTTGAGCGTGACCCTGAAGTGGTGAATGCGCTTTATGCAAGTGCAGATAAAGTCACTGCGAAAGACATTCGTGATATTGCCAATAAATACTTTGTGGACAGCAGCCGCACAACGGTGACTATGTCTGCACTTGAGTCTGTGCCTGGTTTTGATAAGGAAGTTAACTTAGACAAGTTAGTGGCAAAAATGGACAAGCCAGTAACGCGTCATTTCAACGTATTAGACAAGACCAATAATTCACCGCTGGTGGATGTGAACTTTCTTTTTTACACAGGTGCTGCCGCAGATCCTGCAGGTAAAAAAGGTCTTGCTGCGCTTACTGCGGCTATGATTGCCAATGGCGGAAGTGAGTCGCAATCATACAAAGAAATTCAAAAGGCGCTGTATCCTATTGCTGGTAGCTTCGGTTATCAAATCGATAAAGAAATGATTTCTTTACGTGGTCGTATTCATAAAGATAACGCTGATCAATGGTATGGCATTGTGAGTCAGCAGCTTTTGAGCCCAGGGTTCAGAGAAGATGATTTTAAACGTCTGAAAAAAGAGCTAATCGACGGCATTAAGGCTGGTTTGAAAGCGTCAAATGATGAAGAACTAGGTAAAGAAGTGCTTTATCACGAGCTGTACAAAGGCCACCCATACGAAAGCTATAACTTTGGTGATTTATCAGACTTAGAAGCAATCACACTGGATGACGTTAAGGCTTTTTACGCTCAGCAATTTACTCAAGCTAAACTTAACGTGGGTATCACAGGTGCACTCGATAAACAGCTAAAAGAAGCGATGTTTAACGATCTTGCGGCTTTACCTAAAGGCGAAGAAGCGCGTTTACAAGTGCCAGATGCCCCTAAACTATCTGGTCATCACGCAACCATCGTAGAAAAGAATGCAAAATCAACAGCGGTCTCTTTTGGTTTCCCAATCGACACGGTTCGTAGCAGCAAAGACTGGGCTGCGCTTTGGTTAGTGCGTTCATACTTTGGTGAGCATCGCAGTTCAAACAGCCACTTGTACCAGCGTATCCGTCAGGTACGTGGTATGAACTATGGTGATTATGCATATATCGAATACTTCCCTCGTGGTATGTTCCAAACTAAGCCGGATGCAAACTTAGGTCGTAGTGAGCAAATTTTCCAAGTGTGGTTACGCCCACTTCGTTCTAATAACGATGCCCATTTTGCAACGCGTACTGCATTGTTTGAACTCGATAAGCTGATCAAAGAAGGGATGAGCCAAGCAGACTTTGAAGCAACACGTAACTTCTTAATCAACTTTGTGCCGCAAATGGTGGCGAGCCAAGATAGACAGCTAGGTTATGCACTTGATAGCCAGTTCTACAACACCGATGAGTTTGTTGCCTATGTGACAAAGCAGCTAGCGTCGCTGTCTGTTGAAGATATCAATCGAGTTATCAAAGAGAACTTGCAGACCGAAGATATTCACTATGTGTTTATCACTGGTGATGCAAAAGATATGGCGAAGCGCCTAAGTGCTGAGCAGCCATCTCCTATGACTTATAACACGAAAAAGCCTGATGTATTGCTGGCAGAAGATGCTGAAATTGCTACATACCCGCTAAATATTCCAAGTAAGAATATTAAAACGTTGGATGTAGAAAAAGTGTTTGAATAACGATTATTCAGCTTAATAAAAAATGGCGGCTAAAAATTTAGCCGCCATTTTTTTGTATCAAAACCACGCGTAATTTTAGGTTATGGTGTTGAACCACTCCACTGCGGCAGCTATCCAAATTAACGAGCTAATTAATAATGTCAGCGTAACGGCCGCTGATGCCATATCTTTTGCACGACCAGATAGTAAGTGATGCTCGGTACTCACTCGATCTGTCAGCGCTTCGATTGCCGAGTTGATAAGTTCTATGACCAATATCAACAGTACACTACCGACCAATAAGGCCCACTGAGCAATACTTTGCGCCAATATGATTGATAAAGGAAGACTTGCCACCAGTAACCACGTTTCTTGTCTAAATGCCGACTCTTCTTTATAAGCCGCTTTCATTCCTTTCGCCGAGCAATGCGTTGCTTTGACTATCCGTGCAAGCCCTGTGCCATTTGGTTTGTTGGTATCCGTTGTCTTGATCTTTATCGACATATTAGCGATCCCGCGTTGGTAGTATTCAATGGGGCGTTATTATACGAAGATCTACTCAGTTCGACAGTGCTAAATTGTAAGAATCTTTGGTTCAGCTGAGGGTATTTAAAACCAGGCTAAAATATGTTGGTTGGTTATTAGATATAACCAAGTGTTTGAAGCCTGATTTTTTATAATACATGACACTCAATGACTCTAAGCGTTACACTATGAGAAGTATCAGTATTATCGGAAGTTCGTCACATGAGACATGAGATTTGGAATAAGTTACGCGAAGAAGCCAATGAGTTGGTTGCTCGCGAACCATTGCTTGCTAGTCACGTTTACTCGAGTATTTTAAATCACGAGTGTCTTGGTTCTGCATTAAGCTTTATCGTTGCAAATAAGTTGGCGGATGCCGTGGTGTCAGCATTTACAATCCGCGAGTTGTTCGATCAGGCCTTTGTGCACTGCGATACTATGCTGACTCATGTTGCACATGATATAAAAGCTGTTAAAGATCGTGACCCAGCTGCCGATAGTTATCTTAACGTAATTTTGAATCTGAAAGGTTTTCATGCAATCCAAGCACATCGATTGGCATACTGCTTATGGCGTCAAGACAGAAAAGAGCTGGCTCGCTTTATACAGAGCAGAACCTCTGAAGTATTCGGTGTTGACATCCATCCTGCTTGTAAAGTCGGTCATGGTATTATGTTTGACCATGCGACTGGTATAGTCATTGGTGAAACCGCGGTTATTGAAGATAATGTTTCTATTCTGCAATCAGTCACACTTGGTGGTACGGGTAACGAGCAGGGTGACCGTCACCCGAAAATCCGCGCCGGTGTATTGATTGGTGCTGGTGCCAAAGTACTTGGCAACATTGAAGTAGGAGAGGGTGCTCGAATTGGAGCAGGTTCCGTTGTACTTAGCCCTGTAGCACCGCACACTACGGTAGTGGGGATCCCTGCTAAGGTGGTTGGTAAGCCATCATGCCCATGTCCTGCAGAGAGTATGAACCAAAACTTCCTAGAAGACGATGATAGGCTCGAAAATGAGTCTATCACTTCTGCGATGTTGTAGGTTATTAGATTAAAAATGGGGAAATCACTTCCCCATTTTTATATCCGCTTACTGGGTTGCTTTTACCATAGACACCACCTCCCCATCAGCCAGTTGCGTAATTATCGGCTTTTCTGGGTCGACATCCGCCACTGACTTAATCACTTTATCTTCCTGCTTGGCAATACTATAGCCCCGAGCTAATACCGCCAGTGGGCTGACACTGTCTAGTTTTGCGCTTGATACCGCGAGTTGATGTCTTTGTGTATTAAGCTTTTGCTCCATTGCATACTGCAACTTATCACTGAGTTGTGCGACCAATTGCTTGAACTGAGCGATCCTTTGCTCTGGATGTAATCGATCAAATCTATGTTGCAGCAAATGAAATTGCGATTGCTTTTGACGTAAGTGATAGGCTTGGGCACGAATTAATCGCTGCTCCAATTCATCAACTCGCTGTGTTTGCTGCATAAGTTGATTCTTAGGGTGTTGTAGCTGCAGTCGGGCTTCAAAGTTTGCCAAACGCTGTGATGCACCTTCAAGGCGACGTTTAAAAGCCTGATTGAGATATTGTAGCAACTGCGAAGTACGCAATTTTAGCGCTTCTGAGTCTGGGCTCACTAATTCGGCAGCCGCCGATGGGGTTGGTGCTCTTACATCTGCAACATAGTCGGAAATGGTAGTATCTATTTCATGGCCGACTGCGCTTATCACCGGAATTGAGCTGGCAAAAATGGCCCTCGCGACTGACTCCTCGTTAAAGCTCCATAAGTCTTCTAATGAGCCGCCGCCTCTGCCAACGATCAATACGTCTACCTCGCGTCTAGCATTCGCCTGAGCGATTTGTTTGCAAATCTGCTGCTTGGCTTCATCGCCTTGCACTAGAGCTGGGTAAATTACAACTTGTAACTGTGGGGCACGACGTTTGAGTACAGTCAAAATATCCTTGATGGCAGCGCCAGTCGCTGAGGTGACGATCCCCACGCGATTAATGACACTTGGCAAAGACTTTTTGTGACTAGCCGAAAATAGGCCTTCTGCGGCCAGCTGCATTTTAAGGGCGTCAAACTGTTGCTTGAGCAAGCCTTCACCAGCTGGGGCCATTTGCTCGACTATCAATTGATAGTCGCCTCGCGGTTCATACACTGACACTCTAGCTTGTACCATTACCTGCTGACCGTTGGCTGGGCGGTGGTTACAGTATCGATTATTACCTCGCCACATGGCCGCTTTTATCTGTGCTTTGTCATCTTTTAGAGAAAAATACCAATGCCCTGAGGCCGGAGCAACAAAGTTTGAAATTTCTCCGGTGAGTTGTACAGAGGCAAAACCTTGCTCTAAGAGCGAGCGTATTTCTCTGTTAAGTCTTGATACAGAATAGGTTTTATTATTATTGGGGTATCCCATGTTGGCCTCCATAAAAAATTCACAGTCACTTTATCACATTTTTTGCTAAATTTTATTTACTCCCATAAGGAACGCTGATAAAATTCGCACGCAATTCCTTATACTCAGTTCACTTGAGAGAAGCCGCGAACATGCTAAGAATTGCAAAAGAAGCCCTTACCTTTGACGACGTACTTTTAGTACCAGCTCATTCAACTGTTCTTCCTCACACAGCAAACCTGAAAACGCGTTTGACTCGTGGGATTGAATTAAACTTACCGCTTGTTTCCGCTTCAATGGATACAGTGACAGAAGCGCGCTTAGCGATCGCTCTGGCACAAGAAGGTGGTATTGGTTTTATCCACAAAAACATGACTATCGAAGAGCAAGCTCGCAACGTGCGTAAAGTTAAGACGTATGAAGCGGGTATTATCTCTTTCCCTGTGACGGTTACTTCTGATCTTACGATTGCAGAAGCAATGGAGCTTGCACAGGACAAAGGGTTTTCAGGTTTCCCGGTTGTTGGTGCAAACAACCAACTTGAAGGCATCGTGACTAGCCGTGATATGCGTTTCGAAACTAAACTAGAAAAAGCAGTTTCAACGGTCATGACTAAGAAAGATGACTTAGTGACAGTAAAAGAAGGCGCATCTCGTGAAGAGATCCTTGGCCTAATGCACGAACACCGTATCGAAAAAATCTTAGTGGTTGATGACGCATTTGCACTAAAAGGTATGATCACCGTTAAGGATTACCAAAAAGCGCAAGATAAACCAAACGCATGTAAAGATGAGCAAGGCCGTCTTCGTGTTGGTGCTGCTGTTGGTGTTGGTGCTGGTACTGATGAGCGTATTGCAGCTTTGGTTGAAGCGGGTGTTGATGTACTACTAATCGATACTTCTCACGGCCATTCTCAAGGTGTTATTGACCGCGTTAAAGCGACGCGCGAAACTTATCCAGAGCTACAAATCGTTGCAGGTAACGTAGCAACAGCTGAAGGCGCAATTGCATTGGCTGATGCTGGTGCAGACGCCGTTAAAGTGGGTATTGGCCCAGGTTCTATCTGTACTACTCGTATCGTTACAGGTTGTGGTGTACCACAAATTACTGCGATTTCAGATGCAGTAGAAGGCCTAAAAGGTCGTGATATTCCAGTGATTGCCGACGGCGGTATCCGTTTCTCTGGTGATATCGTAAAAGCGCTAGTTGCTGGTGCTGCATGTGTAATGGTGGGTTCAATGCTGGCGGGTACTGAAGAGTCTCCTGGTGAAGTTGAACTATACCAAGGCCGTTACTACAAGTCTTACCGTGGTATGGGTTCTCTTGGTGCGATGAACCAAAAAGAAGGTTCATCTGACCGTTACTTCCAGAAGAGTGATGCTGCTGACAAACTAGTACCTGAAGGTATTGAAGGTCGCGTAGCATACAAAGGACCGATCGCAACGATTATCCATCAGCAGATCGGTGGTATTCGCAGTGCAATGGGTTTAACTGGATGTGCAACCATCGAAGAATTAAATACTAAGCCGCAGTTTGTACGTGTGACTTCTGCGGGTATGGGTGAGTCTCACGTACATGACGTGCAGATCACCAAAGAGGCGCCTAACTACCGTATGGGTTAAGCCTCAAGGCGTGTTTCTGGGCTAGCAAGTTGCTAGCCCTTATTACTTTTGATAGAGGCGCAATGCGGCTTTATCCTGTTTAGTTCCTAACTAACGAGATTATCAATGAGCAAAGATATCCACGATTCCCGAATTTTGATCTTAGACTTTGGTTCGCAATACACTCAGCTAATTGCACGTCGTGTACGTGAAATTGGTGTTTACTGTGAACTTTGGGCTTGGGATGTGACAGAAGAGCAAATCCGTGAGTTCAACCCTCAAGGTATCATTCTATCAGGTGGCCCAGAGTCAACGACGCTTGAAGGTAGCCCAAAAGCACCAGATTATGTATTCGAAGCAGGCGTGCCTGTACTGGGTATCTGTTATGGTATGCAGACGATGGCAATGCAGCTTGGTGGTCAGGTACATAGCTCAGATAAAAAAGAATTCGGCTACGCAAAAGTAGAGAAAGTAGGCGACTGTAAGCTATTTGAAGCGATTGAAGATCACATCGAAGATGGTGCTGGTTACCTAGACGTGTGGATGAGCCATGGCGATAAAGTTGCTAAAATTCCAGATACATTCAAAACTTCAGCGAGAACGGATACTTGTCCTCATGCGGCAATGTCTTGGGAAGAAAAGCGCTTCTACGGTGTACAGTTTCACCCAGAAGTAACGCATACTCAGCAAGGTTTGCGTTTACTAGAGCGTTTTGCAATTGATATCTGTGGGTGTGAAAAACTATGGACGCCTGAGCAAATAATTGAAGATGCAATTGAGCGTATCAAAGAGAAAGTAGGGGATGATGAAGTTATCCTTGGCCTATCTGGTGGTGTTGATTCATCAGTGGTTGCAATGCTTATTCACCGTGCGATTGGCGACAAGCTAACCTGTGTATTTGTTGATAATGGCCTACTACGCTTGAATGAAGGCCAGCAAGTAATGGATATGTTCGGTGATAAGTTTGGTCTGAACATCATCAAGGTAGAAGCTGAAGATCGTTTCCTTAATGCGCTTAACGGTTTAAATGACCCTGAAGACAAACGTAAAGCAATTGGTCACACCTTTATTGAAGTATTCGATGAGCAAGCCAGCCAGCGCGTAAACGCGAAATGGCTAGCGCAGGGTACAATTTACCCTGATGTTATCGAATCGGCAGCATCTAAAACCGGTAAAGCGCATGTGATCAAATCTCACCACAATGTGGGTGGATTACCTGAAGATATGGAGCTTGGTCTGGTTGAGCCACTGCGTGAACTATTTAAAGATGAAGTTCGCAAGATTGGTCTAGAGCTTGGCCTACCGTATGACATGCTTTATCGTCACCCGTTCCCAGGTCCAGGTCTTGGTGTTCGTGTACTTGGTGAAATCAAGAAAGAATACTGTGACTTACTGCGCCGTGCTGACGCTATCTTCATTGAAGAGCTACATAAAGCGGATCTATACCACAAAGTATCTCAAGCATTCGCCGTATTCCTACCGGTACGCTCTGTTGGCGTGATGGGCGATGCACGTAAATACGATTGGGTGATCTCACTACGTTGTGTTGAAACTATCGACTTTATGACGGCACGTTGGTCACACTTACCATACGAGCTACTAGGCCACGTTTCAAACCGTATCATCAATGAAATTGATGGTATTTCTCGCGTGGTTTACGATGTATCAGGCAAGCCGCCAGCGACAATCGAGTGGGAATAAACTTGGTTGTAAAAACCTAACCTAGCTTTCGTTAGATTAATAAAAGGCCAGTCAGTATTTCTGACTGGTCTTTTTTATGAATTTTTACTTTCCTAAAAAAACCTTGCGGAGGTATTTGGTTTCTTCGCAGTGATGTTTATAGTGATGCTGGCCTGCTATTTTTTGGAGCCGTGGCTACACAGCACCTCATTTCACATATATCAAACCGATTATGGTGAAGCTGTAACTTGTTTCTGGACAACTGGTGGCTCTGTGCCTGCAAGAGTCGTTCGGTTACCTGAACATCAACAATTCTTGCTTTATGAAAGCTGACGCTCGGTAACGCTGTGTTAATCGACAAAATATAGTTTTCTAGAATTAAGCAAAAGCCAGCTGTATTTTGTCTTTGTTAAACAGCTTGTTATAGCTACTTTTTACCTTCATCATAAATTATTGCCGCAAGGGCTGGGCGAACAACAGCAAGAATTAGAACAATAATTACGAGTGCTCCCATAATCAATTTAACTAATTTAAAGAACCATGGTCTTTGCCAGATTTTTCCTGTTTCTTTCTCTAGCCTCTTTTGCTTGATGAATTCATCATAAGCTTTATTCAGATCATTGTTTTTAGTAATTTCTGGGTACTCAATGACAAAGCCAATTTTAGCAAGAGAGACACGGGCTAATTCTGATTGTTCTTGGTTGACGTAAAGCATATGGTTTTTAACATCGGCATAGTAGCGAATACGCTCTTGATCCAATACATCTGAGATTTTAACTGAGTCAACCAAACGCATATCTTGAATTAGGGGTCTATAAACTGGACTATCTTCATTTGCCCATTTAACTACAAAAATTGCAAGAAGCATTGATATACTCAAAACCAGAAGTAGCTTGTGTTCTTTTGTGATTAGTTTACTAATTTTATATCTCCGTGACACCGAATCTACTGCCGCGTTTACTAAAACGCTGATACTAAAACGCTGACATATATGGACGCTCAGCTGCTGTCAAGTAATACTCATCCAACAAGGTTGTTTTAACAGCCTTGTTGCTTCTTTTATTTATCTCTCATTTACTATTTGTATGTATTGATAAACAGTCACTTTGAGTCACCCTAAATAAGGTGCTGCTCTGACATATATTCGGGCTTAACTGACTTTCAGCGCCCCTAATGAGTTTCGAACCTAGCCACCCAAAAAGTAGAATACACCCACGCGGCATTGAATGCCTTGCCTATAACGGGTTTAACTAGGTAGGTTTGACCTTTTGTTCATCGTTATGTTTACAGCAATGAGAATATGGCTATCAAGGGCTCATAAACACCCACTCGGGCTCGAGGCCCTTGTCACGACCGGGCTCCTTAATAGCCATAATTTGAGTCATGATTGCGCCTCACTTTGTGTATATTGGGCTTTATAAGGTTCATTTCTTTGTAGCAATATCCACATTAAGCGAGCCAATCGGTGGGCCGTGGCCACCACCGCTTTATTTTTACCGCGACGTTCTACCAATGCGTTGATCCATTTGTTTAAATCATCCTGCTTTTTGTGCGCATGATTGACCACTGTACGGGCACCATGAATGAGTTGTTTTCTTAGATAACGATCACCTCGTTTGGTGATCCCTCCCATCTTATTGGTTTCACCCGAAGCATATTGACGTGGTGTGATCCCAAGCCACACAGCCAACTCCTTTTTATTAGAAAATGCTTGCCCTTTATCTATTGTGGCACTCAATGCCGATGCGTTGATAATCCCAATTCCGGGGATGGATTGGATAATTTGAGCAGCTTGGCTCTGTTCATTAAACTGCTTAAATTGTGCCTCTACATTTTTAATATTGGCGTCTAACTTTTGCATTTCTTCATAAACGTCTCTGAGGAGTAGATTTAAAGCTCCATGTAAATTACGGTTGAGCAGATCAGCAATGGTTGCACGAAAAGACTTTAAGCTCTTTTTGATGACGATGCCAAATTCAAGTAACAAACCACATGTTTGGTTGATGCAGGCGGTTCGATTATGTATGAGCCGCTCCCGATAGCGATGTAGTGCTAGGATTGCTTGTTGATGCTCTGTTTTTACAGGAACAAAGCGAATGTTAGGTCGAAGGCTCGCTTCATAAATCGCCATACAATCATTTTTATCGTTTTTATTGCCACGGACAAAAGGGGTAACATGTTGCGCAGGGATAAGCTGAACTTGGTGCCCAGCTTGTAAGCAGTACCGCCCCCAATAATGAGACGTTGAGCATGATTCCATAACAACATTACAAGCAGGTAATTGGGTCAATGTTTGCAAGAGCTTTGCTCTATCTAACCTTCTGGAAAAACATTTATTACCTTGCTTATCAAACGATAAAAGTTGGAATACATTTTTTGCTAGATCAATTGAAAGCGTGCTAACGTTATTCATGATGGACTCTCCTAATAACTGTGTTTGCAACTATCAGTTTGGCGCATTGACGCCGATTTGGGAGCGTCCATCTCATCACCCACTCCATACTAAAACGCTGACATACTAAAACGCTGACACCCACCACTAAGTTTGCACCTTCCAAAGATACCGCCTAAGCTTTAGTTTTGCACTCAAAGGATTGAAGAAACCAAACTATGGCAACTGCCCGTAAAAGACAAATCAGTTTAACCGACACCAAATATTATCACTGTATCTCCCGTTGCGTCAGGCGCGCATTTCTCTGTGGCGAAGATAAATTTACTGGTAAATCATATGAACACCGCCGTGATTGGGTTGAAGAAAAGCTCTTGATGTTGGCTTCCATATTTTGCATTGATGTTTGTGCTTATGCCGTGATGAGTAATCATACTCACATTGTTTTATATGTTGATGACAAAAAGGCGAAACGTCTGTCGGATGAAGCAATTGTGATGCGGTGGCACAAGTTGTTTAAAGGCAATTGGATAAGCCAAAAATTTACTGAAGGTGAGCCACTCAATGAGTCGGAGCAATTGATGCTAGATGAGCTGGTTGATAAGTACAGGGGAAGACTAGCGGATATTAGTTGGTTTATGCGGGTGCTTAACGAAGACATCGCCCGCCGAGCAAATATAGAAGATAACTGTACAGGCCGATTTTGGGAAGGACGATTTAAATCTCAAGCATTACTGGATGAAGCAGCACTGGCTGCTTGTCTCGCTTACGTAGACTTGAACCCCATTAGAGCCAAAATCGCCGCAACGCCTGAAACCTCAGACTACACCAGCATCAAAAAGCGAATTGACCATGCGAAATTAGGTAAACAGCCAAAAAGCCTACTACGTTTTGCTGGCAGCCCACGAAAACATATGCCAAAAGGACTGCCTTTCGAGCTCAAATCCTATATTGAGTTGGTTGAACTCACAGGCCAATGTATTCGCGCCGATAAACGCGGTTATATCAACGAAGCGCAACCTATTCTTACTCGATTAAACATAGAGCCTGAAAACTGGATAAAACTCACTACGCAATTTTCACGGGTATTCCACGGTGCAGTTGGTCGAGAGCGAACAATAACCGCTTACTGTGAAACACTGCAAAAACGACGACGGACAAACCTAACAAACTGCGAGCGCTTGTTGGCTTAGCAAAACTCGCATTCTCAATTCTAGAATTTCTTACTGTTGTATTTGCAGCGCGTTGTCATGCGCGATATCCCTGTTTTGGTGAAGAGATACGCCTGAGCGCTAAAAATTAGTCTATCGATGAACGTTTTTAACCAAAGTGATTGAAGTAATTTTATACTTCACTTCCTCCGCTTGGAGGTTAAGAGTGATGGGGGGTCACTTATTTTTACTTCCTTATTTTGTGCTTATTTTGTGTCACTTATTTTTGTGCTCGAATCAAATGCTAGGACTTTGTCAACCATTTGAAATAGGTGGTAGCAGTGACTCAATATCAACTTCTCTGAAGCGTTCAAACAACACTTTTTCTGCTTCTTGCATGGAGTCTGCTAGCGCAGTATTTACAGCTTTTTCAATCAAGCAATTTTGGTATTCATCGGACAAGGCAATAGTAAATAATGTCTTTTCACCTAATAAGTTATAGATATCAAATAGTGTAATCTCGGATAGCTCAGTTGATAACCTCCACCCTCCATGGTGGCCTTTTTCTGAGTTAACATAACCAACTCTCTTCAATAGAGCCATAATTCGCCTTACGACAACGGGATTGGCTCCCAAAACCAGCCCCAACTCTTCAGATGTTATTGCTCGATTAATCAGTTTCATATGTATTAATGCATGAAGAATCCTAGATAACCTGCTGTCCTTTCTCATAATGTGACCATCATTCTTAAAATTTAATTATATTATCATGAAACGATAAAAGTTGCATGAGTTGATTAGCTCCATTTACTCATGTAACATTTATTGTTACTTATGTTGATATCAAATATTATTGGAAATTTTATGCACCAAAATGAAGTGAAAGAGTTATTTGACAAGCAAGCAGAAACTTATGATCAGCAATGGTCTAATACCGCACCAATACGTCATTGCATGCACTTACTGCTTAGATCTGTGTTTGCTGATTTACCTGTAAATGCCAACATTCTCTGTATCGGTGTAGGCACTGGAGATGAGCTACTTTATTTAGCGTCAAATTTCCCTAACTGGCAGTTCACCGCAGTTGAACCCTCAGGACCTATGTTGGATATATGTAAGAAAAGAGCTAAGGAGAGTGGCGTCGACACTCGCTGTATTTTTCATGAGGGGTATCTTCATTCAATGCCATTTGAGCAGGATTATCACGCTGCTACTTGCTTCCTTGTTTCTCAATTTATCTTGCAGGAAGAAAGGCGTTCAGCGTTTTTTGGAGAGATAGCAGAAAGGCTAAAGCCCGAAGGACTAATGGCAAGTGCGGACTTGTCTTCAGATATTGACTCGCCAGACTACGACAAATTACTTGATGCTTGGGTTAAAATGATGTCTATGGCCGATGTTTCGCAAGGTACACTAGAACGTATGCGCGATGCTTATGCAAACGACGTTGGGATACTTTCTCCACCCAAGGTATGTTCAATTATTCAAGCTGGTGGGTTCGAACTCCCGATTCAATTTTTTCAAGCAGGTCTGATTCATGCGTGGATAACTAAACGTGCTTGACCTAATCTGAAACAGCTATCAACTAAAATGATATCCCAAAGCACTTTGGGCATAAATGAGTGAGGTGGATTTCTGTTATTTAGAAATTAAGAAATAACAACAATAATAGCGACCGTCAGTATCGCTCCATGCCGCCCTTAGAGCATTTACGTTAACTCATTTTGGCGCAGAAGCGGGTTTTAGCAACAAGAGTCAGTACCGCTTACACTGACCCGATATTGAGGTAGAGTCACTTGCTCGAGGATTTACTCGGCTTTAGGCCTGGAGTGTTTCCTGGAGTTTTTTTGTTGTCACGTCGACGTTGATCTGGCTTGCCAGTTGATTTGGCTTTTGGTTTTGGCCCTGGTTTCAAACCCATGATTTGATCCTTTTATTTAACGAGGTTATTCCTCGCTGTGTGATCTTTGAGCAATATTGATGGTTTTCAAGGTGTGTATGAAAAACAATCAAAAAATATCCTCTAAAGTTCTCTGCTGGTAACTCACGTTTTGACGAACCACTTAAAGTGTATGGTGACCGGTTGGAGGCACAAGATGGATAGAATTGCCTCGGGTCCGCGACGGCTGAGTGTTGAAGAGATACAAGAGCTTCGTCGTGATATGCAAGAATCGTCAGACTGGCCAAAACTGAACTAAAACGTCGACGAACAGCAAAAAATCAAAAAAATTCTGTGCATGGTATAGATGATGGTATCGAGAAAAGCCACCTGCCTAACTAGCTGTTATGTAGATATATTTTCTTCTTATTGATCTTCGAGTGGGAATAATGGCTCTAAAATGAGTTAGCATCCACTTAAGAAAATGGCGAATATGATAAATATTCGCCATTTTGCTTGTTTTAGAAGCAGTTGAATCAAAAAAGTGATTTTTCACTTTACCTTTCGAAAAAGCGCTTTATAATGCGTCGACATTGCAGGGGCGTAGTTCCAATTGGTAGAACAGCGGTCTCCAAAACCGATGGTTGCGGGTTCGAGTCCTGCCGCCCCTGCCACTTCTTATTTTGCACTTCGCATATTTTCAAAGTAAACTTCCTTAAAAAATTAAACTGCTTAGCCATGAATCCGATTTACGCAGATATTCTTGATATTGTACCGCTAAAGCTAAATTCTACATTTGCACATCTTGATCCCAACGCAGTTGTTGCTACTGATGTGAATGAGCTTCAGCAAATAGCTTTACCGACTGTTTTGTTGCAGGACTTTGAATTGGTAATGGGTAGAAAAATTGAGGTTGTCACGGGTAACACGATTGCACTTCAGGATAACCAATTGAGTTTGCCAAGTGCACAACTAAGTACGGCTCAAAAGCGTGCGTTGTGGCAATTAATCTGGAGTCAACAAGATGCAAGTTAAGCAAGGTGGCTTACTACAATTTCCACTTAATGAAATAATGCAAGTAGAACAAGCCTGTCATGCTTTTCCTTGGAGTGAGAAAACCATGCAGTCCTGCCTTCATGGTCGTTACTTTAATACAGCTATTGTTGATGGTAACACGCTAGTGGGTTTCTACGTTGCAGAGCGTGCGGGCCCAGACTTAACCTTGATGGATATTTGTATTCGTCCTAATTACCAAGGTAAGGGCTACGCGAAGCCATTAATGGAAGATTTGTTAGCGCAAGCAGAGACCTTGCAGGCAGAAAATATCTTCCTTGAAGTAAGAGCGTCAAACGCTTCAGCAATCGCGTTATATCATCGCTATGATTTTGTCGAAATGGGCTTGAGAAAAAACTACTACCCGAGCACTCATGGTCGTGAAGACGCAATGCTCATGGCCTTACCATTAGCCTAAGTGACTATTATCCGTGGGCTGGTCTATCGATAGGGTGTAGCGCATAGCCTCAGTGAGCTTAAGCAAATAGTAATGGCGATTACTGTTTTGTGTTTTTTGCAAACTGGTTTCTAGTTCCCCTGCGGCTTCATGAATATTCATAAAGCCAAAGCAACCCGCGCTGCCTTTGATACTATGTGCTAGTGCCCTTAAAGATTCCCATTCCTGTGTATCATAAAGCTTTTGCAGCTCAACTAGCTGTGACGGTAGCTTTTCAACGTAATTTCGGCTTATTTGTAAGAACTTTTCGGTTTGTAATAAGGCATCCCATGAAGAGGACTTGCCATTTTGAAGTTCAAGGTACTCTAGTAGTAATTTACCTAGCAATTCTTTATCTATCGGCTTGCCAAGAGTGGCATCACATCCTGCTTTAATATGGTTGTCTATGTCGTGTTTCATTACGTTGGCAGTAAGTGCGATGATTGGTCCATCATAGGCGGCATGTCTGAGCATTTGCGTTGCTTCTTCACCACCCATGACTGGCATTTGCATATCCATTAAGATCAGTTGATAGTCTTCAACCAGCGCCATTTCAACCGCTTCAGCACCGTTATTAGCAATATCAGGAACTATGCCCCAATTAGACAGTAGCAGCGTAATAAGCTCTTGGTTATCGGGATTGTCTTCCGCAACAAGCACTTTGGCATCAAGCTCTTTTACTGCTGCAATATGGGTTTTACTGTTATCCGGTTGTCTTGGTCGCTCAAGTGCGTTTAGCCAAGAGTAAGAGCGCTCTTTGAAATTACCCGAGACTTCAACAGAAAATAGACTACCTGCGCCTTGTTGGCTTTGAACATTTACGTCACCGCCAAGCAGTTGTGCTAGATTCTTTGATATACAAAGACCTAGTCCTGTGCCACCGAAGCGCCGAGTTGTTGTTGTATCAGCTTGCTCAAAAGGCTTAAATGCGCGCTCTAGCTCATTTTGCGACATGCCAATTCCGGTGTCTTTGATACTAAAAATAAACTTTTCAGATTCCGGTCTAAACTCCACCTTTAAATGAACGCCACCGTACTCAGTAAATTTCACCGCGTTTGTTGCGATGTTAAGCAAGATTTGTTTTAAGCGAGTAATGTCGGTGTAAAGCTTATCAGGCAACGGTAGAATAAATTCTGTGGAAAAGTTCAGTAGTTTTTCATTCGTCATCGGCTCAACGATGGATTCAATATCATTGATGAGTGGCATCACCAAGACCTCTGATTCCTCCACATCTAGTTTTTCAGCCTCAATTTTAGAGAGGTCTAAGATATTATTGATAAGTTCTAAAAGGTGTTTAGAGTTTCTTAAAATTGTGTCTAGGTGCTGTTTTGAGGCAGGAGAATTAGGATTCTGTATAAGCTGCTCGGTAAACCCCATAATAGCGGTAAGCGGGGTACGTATCTCATGACTCATGTTAGCTAAAAAGCGACTTTTAAGCTGGTTTGCCTGCTCGGCTTCTACAATAGCAACTTCTAGCTTGCTATTAGTTTCTTCTAATTCTTTGGTTCTGTCTTCAACTTTCTCTTCCAAGTGCTCTTTGTAATCCTCAAGCTCTCGCTGAAAGGTACGAATTTGGCCGATCATATGGTTGAAATCTCTGAAAAGAATGCCAACTTCGTCACTATTATGCTCTGGTAGCGCCACCATTAGATCACCATCTCCGACCCGGTGGCTCGCTTCGCCCAATAACTCTATTGGATTTAACAACAGGTTACGAACCACGATAAAAATCAAGATCGGTAGTGTAATCACAGATAAGATAACGATCAGTGCTGTGATCAGACTAATAGTTTTACCAGAGCGGTAAAGTAGCGACTTAGGGATCGTTGAAATATAAAAGTATCCACCGCTTAGTTGCGCGCTGTAGGTCATCCTTTCCACATTATCAATGCTATGAATAACGGTAGAGTCTAATTGCCCAAGATCAGCAATATAGCCTATTTTTTCTATTTCACTGGCGCTTAAATAGTGGCCAATGAGATTTGTATCTGAGCTGAATAATACCTCACCATCAATGCTCACCAAGAGGTTTAGCGTATTATCATACGGAGCTTCAAGTATGCTAGTACTTAAGAGAGAGGGAGAAACTTGTACGACGATATAGCCTTGTTGTCTAGGCTGCTTAAGTTCGTAATCTACACTGTAGATCTGCTGGACAAAATACAGTTGCGTACCTGCACTTGAGGCAACCATAAATTGATGTTGGCGTAAGTTACTTTGCATGATTTGTTTGGCGAAAGGGTAGAGGTTTGGCGCTTCGCCCAAGTTACTGGAATAAAATGCGGAGCTTCTGCCATTGGGAGATAAAAGATTGATACTAATGATATCAGGGTAGGCTTCACTATAACTGGCAAAAACATCCATTAGCGCACCTAAACGCTTAGTCTTTTCCATTCTTTCAAGATGGGCCGAATTAAGAAAATCACTAAGTACTGGAGAGGTTGAGAGCAGTTTTGTCGTGGACTGGTAGATCTCAATATAATTGAACATCTTCTGCTGTTGTTGTTCAACGAAACGACTAACAATGAGCTTGGCTTGTTTTTGCGTTGAGCTAGTTACATTCGTGAGCGTAAATCCGCCAAGAAACAGCAAGGGTAATATCACAAGCGGGGTGATATACCAAAGGAGTCGAATACTTAACTTGCTTGTTTTCATGGATAACTAGCTGCCTTGCTACACGAAATCTTAATGACAAAAAAATTAACATGAGTATTAAATCATAAGCTGGGGGAGGTGAATACTCAAGTTTGCTCAATCGCGGCGAAAATAAGATAAAAGGTGGGGATAACGTAAAAAAGCCTCCAAAAGGAGGCTTTTTTTGAATCAAATTCTAAAGAAGATTAGAAGTTATACTTCATACCTACTGAGAATCTACGACCATTAACATCATAGAACTCGCCTGAGTCGAATGTTGCTGGTGTACGAGGAGGTTCTTTATCAAATAGGTTACTTACACCTAGACGAAGTTGTAAATCCTCTAACACGTATGACTTATACATGAAATCCACAGTTGTATATGATGAAACTTCGTTGAAGTTATTAGCTTCAATAGTCCAATCTTTGTCATCAACCGTACTATGGCGGTAATTAACCGTTAACGCGTAAACTGATTCATCTTGCGAGTACACCGCTGTAAAACGGCCTTTCCAGCGTGGTGAATCGTCAGTTAGTCCAGTAAAGCTACGTAAGTCGTCAGCACGGCCTGTTGAGTTTTGAGTGTCTTTTTGAATGTAAGTCGCGGCTAATTTTAAAGCAACCTCACCACTCATGGCATCAAATCGATATGCCGACTCTAGATCGTAACCTTTCTTTACTATTTGTGCAGAGTTAATTGGGCGTTGATAGAAGTGTTCAATATCGCCATTTTCACCGCGAACTAAGTTTTTACAAAATAAGTTGTCAATTGATTCACTTTCATAACAGTATTTGATTATGTCTGTACGACCAAAGTATTGAATTGCGCCGTCAATTTCGAATGACCAATAATCAACAGTAAAATCTAGACCTTCGATAAATTCAGGTGTATAGATAAGACCTACAGTTAAGTCATTAGACACTTCGTTCTTAAGTTCGGTGTTACCAACGATTGAACCTTCAAGACTGCCGCCCGCAAGCCATTCTGAAGAAGGCATCCAACCTTCTGGTAAGCCGTCAGCTTGGCAGTTTCTAATAATGTTTTGTTTGTACTTGTAATCGTCACTTAGCTTTTTAATGCTGTCAGCACGACAGATGTCAGCACGGCCAGAGCTGTATTGTGTTGATGACGGTGCAAATAGATCACCTAAGCTCGGTGCTCTGACTGATTTTGAACGGTTAACGCGTAGTCTTAACTCTTCAGTTATACCCCAATTAAGTGCTAGCTTCCAAGCATCATCTCCACCAGTCACTGAATAATCCATATAACGATATGCACCTTCAAATGTTAAGTCTAATGCAAGAAATTCGTCCACGAGTAATGGTACAGATAGCTCCATTGAAAGCTCGTCAACTTCAATTTCACCATGCATTGGTAAGCTAGAATTACCGAAGATTAAGCCTTTTTCCATATTTTCAGATGGTGTTTTTTCAGCAACTTCGCGACGGTGCTCGGCGGTAAATGCAGCACTCACATAACCAGCAGGAAGCTCAAATAGAATACCATCGACGGTGGCTGCAAAAACAGCTTGATCATGTCTTGCAAAACGGGTCGCTACAGTCGAAATATAACCCATTTGCTCTGCAGTTGCTGATGTTGCACCCATAGGATTAAATGGTACACAGCCTGCGATTTGGCCAATGATCTTACCTTTACTATCACGGTCTACACATACAGTTTGACCATCGATAACGGCTGAGTTAACTGCGTTTAGTAAGTTTTGTTCAAGAACTTCACCTGTCCAAGTTGTATCTTGCTCTACGCGGCCAAATTGGAAATAGGCACTGTAACTCCAATCATCATTGATAATCCCTTCGGCACCAATAGATGAACGGAAGACTTCACGCTCTTGTTCGTAGTTACGGTCACCCCAAAGGTTTGAGTTCGCTTGATATAAAGTTACGCTATCAATACCTTTGACTAAATTACCATCTTTATCTTTGTATTCTACGCTATCCATGATATTGCCCATTTCATCGCTCACAAAGGCATTATCACGATAGATCTTATAGGCGAAGAATGTTGGACCGCTTTCAGTTGTCGAGTCTGTTTTTGACCAAGTTGCGTCAAATGTCAGAGCATGCTCATCATTCAGTTCGTAAGTACCATACGCAGAAGCGATTACTCGCTCTAGAGGTGTTCTAAAATAACTTTTTGATCCTTGAGTAAATACACCATCACCTTTGTTGTATTCATCGTGGAAGTAGCGGCCAGCAGCTAAGTCTGAAATAGCTGAATTTGGATCTGGGATCAAACCTAACCCATAGTTAAATGGTTGTAATGAACCATCTTCTTGAAATGCAAAGTGGTTATTTAAATATACATCACGAGTTTTATCTGCACCCGGAGCGATAGCAAAGAAATCACCTTTTTCAGAATATCTAGCGAGGGCCGTTTGACCGTTTAGTACGATATTCCCAGGAATGCCATCTTTGCTTCCTGTGTCAGAAGGGTTGGCTATCGATCGCATTGAATTTCTGTAGAAATCGCGGTCAAGCTTTGCATAGCTTTCGTTTTTCGTATAATTCAACGAGGTAATGAATGAAAGCTTGTCTAGCTCTTGTCCGCCAGTAATTGAGAAAGAGTAATCTTCACCGCCATTTTGTTCAGGCTTCACGGTGGAGATATCAACTTCTACGCCATCAAATGACTTCTTGGTAATGATGTTTACAACACCGGCGACAGCGTCCGCACCATAGACTGCTGCTGCGCCGCCTGTTGCGATTTCTACACGCTCAATAATAGAAGTAGGGATGTTGTTTAAATCTACCGCAGTGTCACCAACAGAGCCTGGTACAAAGCGACGGCCATTAACTAATACCAGTGTACGTTCTGAGCCTAAACCACGCAGATCAGTAGTATTTAAACCTGACGCATAGATGTAGCTGGTGGTATTTTCAGGAGATAGGCCAACACTAGCTTGAGGCATTTCAGCTAAAAGGTCATTTACGTTGGTGATGCCTTGGTTTTCAAGCTCTACACCACCAATTACAGTAACTGGTGTAGGTGAAGTTAGGTTCACACGTTTGATTCGTGAACCGGTAACTTGAATGCGCTCTACTGATTTAGCTTCTGTTTGTTCGTTTGCAACAGCTACTGAACTGCTTACGGCACCAGCGACTAAAGCAACTTGGATTCCAGCGGTAACTAGATTTAACTTCTTCAACATTTTGACCCTTATTTACTTTGTTTATAACGATGGCCGACCCTTTCCATACTTTGGAAGGCGACATATCGCAATATAGGTGCTGCGTTTTTACCATAAACAATTGTTAAATATGGGTTTTGTCTAAATGTGTATGATGTTTAAAAAAGGTGTAATGTGTGATTTTGTTGTTCCTTATTTGGTTTTCCTTATTATAATCAGTTGGTTATGGTGGCTCTTTGTGTCATCTTTTATTTACGGTTAGTAAGTGTTTACAAATGCTGTTATTGTTTTGAGAACAATAAATTTAAATTTGATAGAAATGATATAAGTTTCAGTTTGAAATTTAAGCTTTTTTGTAGCTGGAATTGTAATTTTTATGTGGGTTTTGCTGTGCTAAAAGTGAGCACTTGATGTTTTGAGGGGAATTCGACAGGGAACTTTTTTAGATAGGCCGAAAATCAACCTATCTCTTTATGGAAAATAGCTAATTTTGCATAGCTTTTAAGCGTCTGAGTTTGAGCTGCTCTTGAATAGCCTTTCCTTGGTAGCCGTCTGCAATGATCTCTTGTACATCGATGTTGCGAGTTGCTAAAAAGTTCTGTGTAAGTTTGTCACAAAGAGCACGTAAATTATCACTTACCTTGCTACAAATATAACAAAAGCGCTCTAGTTTCTCAGGTCTGCGCCATGCGTCTATATTTTGTAAGATAATAAGCCATTCATCAGGGGTTTTACTTTCTTTGCTCAATAAATCGAGATTTGCGATAAGCTCTTTGCTGCTTTCTAAGTAAATATTAGGCACTTTAAATCGTTTTGCTTGCTCTAACTGAATCAAGCAAGTACCCGAAAAGTAACAGGCAAGGCTGAATTGTGCTAATCCATCCAACTCATCATTCTTTTCAAGTCTAGAGAGTGCACTTTGAAATTTTCCATATGCTGCTTGATCCCACTCTGGGATGTATGGAGAAACAAATTCACGTGCACCTAACGCTGAGATCGTATTTAGAAAGTGTCCTAATCCGTTATCTTGTATTGTTTTTTCTATTTCTAGCCAAATACGCTCTTTGGTTAAGGTTTTTAATTCATCGTTAGCGACCATGGTTTGCATAAGGTGCCAAGTTTCAGTTGCAATGGTGAAGTTGTATTCTTTATAGCGAGCTGCAAAACGCGCTACTCGCAGCACTCTAAGTGGATCTTCACTAAAAGCGCTGCTGACATGGCGTAATATTCGGTTTTCTAAATCTTTTTGACCGCCATAGGGGTCAATAAGCGAACCATCATCATCTTTAGCAATTGCATTAACGGTAAGATCTCGGCGAAGTAAATCTTCTTCCAAGCTTATTTCTGGGCCAAAATCACAAATAAATCCAGTGTATCCTTGACCACTTTTACGCTCGGTGCGCGCAAGAGCGTGTTCGTCTTTTGTGATGGGGTGTAAGAATACAGGGAAGTCGCTGCCAACTTGCTGATAGCCCAGCTCACTCATTTGCTCTGGTGTGCTGCCAACGACCACATAATCTCTTTCTTTTATTGGGCGCCCTAGCAGTTCATCTCTAACTGCACCGCCGACGAGATAGATTTTCATTTGCTATATTCCATTTTATGCGATTCAAGGTTTTATCTTGAACCGGATTTTGCCATTATAGAGCGCATCATAACAATAAAGAGACAAGTCGTGTATTTACGCTATTTTGGGTTAACTGAAAAACCCTTCTCGATTGCACCAAATCCTGAATTCTTATTCCTTAGCGAACGTCACAAGGAAGCACTTGCACATTTAACCTATGGGTTGGGTGACGCGGGTGGCTTTGTACTACTGACTGGTGAGGTTGGTACGGGGAAAACCACAGTTACACGGAGTATGCTGGCTCAGTTGCCTGAATCAACGAAGGTTGCTTTTATACTTAACCCATCGCTATCGGAGCTTGAACTGCTTGCGACGATTTGTGATGAGCTGGAAATTGACTATGACAGCAACAACGCCACGTTAAAATCGCTTACCGATGTGATTAAGCATAGATTGTTAGAGAACCATCATAGTGGTGGTCATACAATGTTGATCATTGATGAAGCTCAGCATTTAGCACCGGAGGTACTTGAACAGCTTAGGCTGCTGACTAACCTTGAAACAGATCATAAAAAATTGCTACAAATAGTATTAGTGGGTCAACCAGAGCTACAGCATTTGTTGCAGCGCAACGAGCTGCGGCAATTAGCACAAAGGATCACGGCGCGTTATCACTTACTGCCACTTAGCGAATCGCAAGTGTTTGCTTATATACAGTATCGTCTGCAAAAAGCCGGTTGTCAGCAAGCTTTGTTCCACCATGATGCGGTAGCCTATGTACATCAAGTGACAGCAGGGATCCCAAGATTAATAAATTTGTTGGCCGACAGGTGTTTATTAGGGGCATACTCGGCATCGCAAACTCAGGTAACGAAAGCAATCGCTGTTCAAGCAGCAAAGGAGGCGCTACCCACTAATTTAGTGCCAGTTGCAAGCCAAGAAAAGAGTCGCGTGCCATTATTTTTTTCGGTTTGGCTTGGTATGTTATTTGTTGCGGGCTTTGGTTTGGCAAAATTGGTGTAGAGGGAAACATGTCGTATTTAACAAGAGCTATGAAACAGTCGCAGCAAGGTGCAGATGCCGAACAGGATTATTTGAGTCAACGCCAAGACGCCCAACTCATTTTCTATAAAAAGCTCGTTACCTATGCCGGTGCGGGTCTCTTGTCTTTGTCTTCACTTGGGGCGGGGTATTATATCGGTAAGATAACGACCCCAGCAGAAGTGCAACCAGCAGTAACGACTAAAGTGGAGGCGAAAAAAGAAGAGCAAGCTGAGCTTTCTACAGATCTTGCGGTGGAGAATAATCAGCAGGTGAAAAAGGCTAGTGTTGCTAGTCAAGAAGTGAGTACACCAGCGACAACTTCAGCGACAAACAACACTGTTAATTCTAATCTAGAGGCACAAACTGCTGAGCCTGAGCAGCACTTCCAGTGGGTGTCTGTGCAAATTGGCGTTGATAACCAAGGCAAGCCTCTATATCAACAACAATTGGTACCGGTAGATTCTGTTAAAGCTGTACCTGTCGTGTCAATCCCTACATCGGATGTCATTCAACCTAATCAGGTTACTCAAGACTTATCTCCAGGAGAAGTCCAAACGGCTGGGGAGTACGCGGGCTATCGTGTATTTGGCGCTAAGCCAAAACCACAAGATGATGAACTTGCCGGGGTATCAGAAGAACTTAAAAAAGCCTTTGCAGAGGCGGTAAAAGAAACAGCACCGCATGAAGAGCCTGAGGTGCTTGCTACTACTAAGGAGTCTGCTTCAGCTACGCCCATCGCGCTGCTGCCTGCCCAATTGCAAAATAGTATTCCAAGCTTGCGCTATCAAGCACATATTTATGCTACCGACTCCCATGAGCGGTGGATAAAAATAAACAATAGACCTTTATATGAGGGTGATAGTCTAGGGGCTTTGACCGTTGTAGAAATTACACCAGAGCAAACACGTTTTGATTTCGACGGTATTGAATTCAGCCTTGAGGCAATGGAGGACTGGCTGCCTTCATATTAAGGCAGCATTGAATGTTTAAAAAACCGAATAAGATCAAGCTTGAATTCTTCGGGCTTGATCGCTGACTCTAGCTCATCGTTTGCTTTTTTCGCGCTTAAATCGATATCTTGAACTTCAATGTAATGCATGTGCTTAGCGTGATAAAACACTTTAACAACGGGTTTTAGCGGCGTTTTGGGATTGCTTTGGGCAATAACACCGACCTTACCACTAGTGAGTTTTACTAAAGTGCCCACAGGGTATACGCCAATGCAAGCAATAAACCGGCTTAGTAGTTGTTCGTCAAAATGGTGAGGGCAGCCTTCACGCATTAACTTAAACGCTTTAATTGGTGTCATGCCCTCTTTATAGACGCGCTCAGCGGTCAATGCGTCATAAACATCAACGATAGCTGCCATTCTCACATGCTGAGGAAGTTCGTCCGCAGTTTTGCCATAAGGATACCCTGTGCCATCTAGGCGCTCGTGGTGATAGCCTGCTATTTCACAAGCAACTCGTCCAAGACCTGCATTGAGCAAAATATCAAAGCTGTATTTAGCGTGAGACTTCATGATGTGATACTCATCGAGGCTCAATTTTCCAGGCTTATGTAAAATATCGTCGGGAATTTCTATCTTACCAATGTCGTGGAGTAGCGCGCCTGTGGTCATCTCCTCGGTTAACTCTCTCGAATAGCCTAGGTGCTTACAGAAAATAGCCATTAAGATAGAAACATTAATAGAGTGCTCCAATAGATAGGCGTCTTTTTCTCTGATCCGCGCGATACAGGATAGTGCATCTTGATTGCGAAATACGGAGTCAATAAAGCCGCTTGCTGTTGCTTTAAAAGCCTCTATTTCTATCGCTTTACCCGCTTTAATATCCGCAAACGCTTTGCTTTGAATTGCTTTTGCTTCGTCGTAAAGTGTCACTGCATGTTGCATCTCTGCATCAACACTACACTTGCTCTGCCATGGATCATGCTCTGGTTTATGCGGCTCTTCTATATTTTCATCATGAGGTGGTTCGTCGTGAGGGTCATGTTCTGAAAGGCGCTTACTGGGATCGACCGTTACCTCTAAAACACCACTCTTTTGTAGCTTTGTAATGCTTGTTTTCGTTCTCACCCAGCCTTTGGTTTTAATCGCAACTGAGCCTGTCTGCTTTGTCACACCGACAACAAACATACCTGGCTCTAAATCACTGATATTAATGTTAATCTCTGGCATGAAGGTTCCTTAAGTTGTGTCTTTAAGCGTAGCAAAACTTGGTAAAATAGAAAGGATTAAAATATAAATATGATTGATTTTCCCCCAATAAACCCGCATCCTGAAAGAAACAAAAAGGAGTCTATCTTATGCGCTTATCTCCCTTGGTATTAGGCCTCATTGTCACTTTGTCTTGGCATGCGAATGCCAATTTGAAACAACAAGTTGCAGAGTCTATGCCTGAACTTGAGTCTTTGTACTTACATTTACATCAAAACCCTGAGCTCTCTTATAAAGAAGAAAAAACAGCAGGGCGTTTGGCGGATGAAATGCGCAGACTTGGTTATGACGTGACTGAAAATGTGGGTGGCTTTGGTGTTGTTGGCATGCTGAAAAATGGTGATGGTCCAACGGTGATGATCCGAGCCGATACCGATGGTTTGCCAATTATTGAAGAAACAGGGAAGTCGTACGCGTCAAAAGTTAAAGTGAAAGATGATGCGGGGAATTTGGTTGGTGTGATGCACGGTTGTGGTCACGACATCCATATGACCAGTTTAATCGGCACGGCAAAACAGCTAATGGCTAACAAGGAAAAGTGGCAAGGTACATTGATGTTAGTTGCTCAACCCGCTGAAGAAGTGGGGGGCGGCGCAAAAGCCATGTTAAAGGAAGGGTTGTATACTCAGTTTGCTAAACCCGATCATGTGCTTGGTTTGCATGTAAGTGCTGCGGTTCCTGCCGGTAAAGTGGCGATCGCACCGGGTTATGCACTGGCTAATGTTGATTCAGTTGACATCATTGTCAAGGGTAAAGGGGGGCATGGAGCCTATCCACATACTACCATCGACCCTGTGGTACTGGCCTCGCGGATTGTTTTGGGGCTACAGACCATTACGTCACGAGAGATCTCTCCGTTAGAGCCATCGGTGATCACAGTAGGCTCTATTCACGGTGGCTCTAAGCACAACATTATTTCAAACGAAGTGAAACTACAATTGACGCTACGTTCTTATAATCCGGATGTACGTGAGCAACAAATTGCGGCGATCAAACGTCTGACTGCAGGTATAGCACACAGTGCAGGATTGGAAGACAGTCTTGTGCCTGAGGTTATCGTTCATGAAAGTGAAAGCATTCCATCTACGTATAATAATCCGGAGTTGGCTGAGTTTGTAACTAGCGCCATTAAGCAGGAAATTGGTGCAGAAAATGTTGAACAATCTCAGCCGGTGATGGCTGGTGAAGATTTCGGCTTATATGGCCGTACGGATGACAATGTACCAATTACCATTTTTTGGCTAGGTGGTGTTAATCAAGCGGTATTCGATGCGGCACAAAAAAGCGGTGAGCCTTTACCTTCATTGCATTCTAGTCAATTTGCGCCAGATTATCCTATTGCCATCGCAACTGGAGTTAGAGCGATGAGCAATAGTGCACTTGCTTTGTTTAATCAAAAATAAGCTTTATCTAGCTTTTTTATCTCGCATAGTAAAAAGGCAGCCTCGGCTACCTTTTTAGTTTTTAGTCTTTATTTGCTGCTGCAAGCATTAACTCTCTATTGCGCTCTAGTTTTACCAGCATCGCATCTGCAATGGGTTTGAACTTAGCGAGCTCAGACTGAGGTAATGGTTCAGACTTTGGCAGTTTTACCGTTTTAGGATTTCGGTGTACGCCGTTCACCAAAAACTCATAATGAAGGTGAGGACCTGTCACGCGGCCAGTTGCACCGACGGTACCAATTTTCTGCCCTTGCTTCACTTTTTGACCTGTTTTCACAGCACGTTTATTCAAGTGTAAGTACTTAGTCACATACTTGCTGCCGTGCTGAATAAACACATAGTTACCATTGAGTTTATTGTAACCAGACTTAAGTACCTTACCGTTACCAGAGGAAACCACCGGCGTGCCTACGCGTGCCGCATAGTCTATACCATTGTGAGACGATACTCGGCCAGTCACAGGGTGAAGGCGACGCGGATTGAAGCTGGAGCTGATATATTTGAAGTTAACCGGTGCTCTTAAGAAGGCTTTTTTCATGCTACGGCCTTCAGGGGTATAGAATTCGTCATCAGTATGACGAACCGCGCTGTAACGCTCGCCCTGGTTGATAAATTCGGCAGCAATAATTTTACCATTACCGATTTCTTCACCGTCTACATAGTGCTTTTCAAACACTAAAGCGAAAGAGTCGCCCTTACGAATATCGTTTGCAAAGTCGACATCCCACCCAAAAATATCGGCGAAGTTCATTATTTGGCGTTCGCTAAGACCCGCTGAAATACCAGCGCTCCAGAAGCTGGAATTGATCTTGCCACCTGCCGATTTTTCGCGACTTTCGATTTCCTTGCTTTCGATTTTGGTTTCGTAATTACCCTCGTCGTTTAGGGTGACCAATAAGGTATCCGTTTTTGACAAGATGTATTTTAATTGAGCTAATTCACCACCATCATTGCTAGCAAAGCTAAGCACTTCTCCCGGGTGGATTTTAGTCAGCTTGCGGGTTTCTGCGTTGGTATTGACCAGATTGTGTAACGTTTTGGCAGAATAACCTGCGCGTTTAAAAATCACGGCTAGGCTGTCGCCAGACTTCACTTCGTGGTCTTTAAATTCAAATACAGGTTGTTTAGGGGCAGACTCAGGCGTGATGACTGGCGCTGCATCTAATTCAGTAAGTTGCTCTGTTTTTTCTGATATTTTTACTGGCAACTCGTAACGTTTCCCAACTTCTAAAGCTTTTCCGTCATTGTCTTTTGAAGCCGTTGCTTTTTCAGAGGGGATCAGGGCAATTCCGACCATCGCAGATAGGAAGCCGATGATGAGCACTTTGTGCTTTTTGGGGAGCTTATGAACCACATGAACCATAATGCGCCTTTTCTGCTGTCAAGAATTATTGTAGATAATATTGCAGGATATACGTAATAAACCCGTAATACCAGCGTTTTGTGCATTTAAACTCGGATAAATATAGGCTAGAATCGAGCGATTACAAGTTATAGCTGTTGGAGTGAGAATAGTGGATTTAGAAACTGCATTTGCAGAGATTAGCCGTGGTGCAGAAGAAATTCTGTTGCAAGATGAATTAAAAGAAAAGCTGAAGTCAGGTAAAAAACTACGTATTAAAGCGGGTTTCGATCCAACAGCGCCTGATT
This sequence comes from Pseudoalteromonas sp. NC201, assembly GCF_002850255.1. Classification (NCBI taxonomy): domain Bacteria; kingdom Pseudomonadati; phylum Pseudomonadota; class Gammaproteobacteria; order Alteromonadales; family Pseudoalteromonadaceae; genus Pseudoalteromonas; species Pseudoalteromonas sp. NC201. Next base: position 3,301,822 of record NZ_CP022522.1, on the reverse strand, counting down.
TGCATTTAGGACACACAGTGCTAATCAATAAAATGAAAACCTTTCAAGACTTAGGCCATGAGGTGATTTTCTTGATTGGTGATTTCACCGGTATGATTGGCGACCCAACGGGCAAAAATGTAACTCGTAAGCCACTCACTCGTGAAGATGTACTGGCAAATGCAGAAACATACAAAGAACAGGTTTTCAAAATCCTTGATCCTGCCAAAACCACAGTCGCATTCAATTCTGAGTGGATGGAAAAGCTAGGTACAGCCGGTATGATCAAGCTTGCTGCACGTCAAACCGTGGCACGTATGCTTGAGCGCGACGACTTTAAAAAGCGTTATGCAAATGGTCAAGCAATCGCAATCCACGAATTCTTATATCCACTGGTTCAAGGTTGGGACTCGGTTGCATTAGAGGCGGATGTTGAGCTCGGTGGTACCGATCAGCGCTTTAACCTATTAATGGGTCGTGAGCTACAAAAAGACGAAGGGCAAAAGCCGCAAACAGTACTGATGATGCCGCTACTTGAAGGCACCGACGGCGTACAGAAAATGTCTAAGTCACTAGGTAACTACATCGGTATTACTGATGCGCCAAACGACATGTTCGGTAAAGTGATGTCGATTTCTGACGATTTAATGTGGCGTTACTACGAATTGTTAAGCGCAAAAACACTGGATGATATCGCTGCACTTAAAGAAGAAGTTGCAGGCGGCCGCAACCCTCGTGACATTAAGATTGAATTTGCAAAAGAAATGATTGCTCGATTCCACAGTGAAGCTGACGCTGAAGCGGCGCATCAAGACTTTATCAAGCGTTTCCAAAAAAATGCCTTACCTGATGAGATCCCTGAAGTCACCGTAACTATTGAGGGTGAAAGCACGTTTATCACTAACTTGCTAAAAGAAGCCGGTTTAGTGGCAAGTACTTCAGAGGCGATGCGCATGATCAAGCAAGGCGCGGTTAAGCTAAATGGCGAAGATAAAGTAACAGACACAAAATTAGAAGTTGCGAAAGGTTCTTGTGAAATCTACCAAGTAGGTAAGCGTAAGTTTGCGAAAGTTACGGTAAACTAAACAAGCTAATCTACTTGTTATAGCCGAAGAGGTCAGTGTTTTACTGGCCTTTTTTGTGGTTGTTACAACATTAAGCTAGCAAAATTTATAATCACAAGCAGTAAGGCGGAAGTAGCAATAAATAGCCAGCGCATTTGATTAAGTAGCCCGAGTAAATGCTGAATATGCTCAGCTGAGGGTTGCGCTTTTGCACCTACCCGCATCACATCATAACGTTCACCAAAATAAAAGCGCGGCCCTGCGAGCTGTGTATGTAAATTTGCGGCAAAAAAGCTCAGTGCCCATCCGGTATTCGTTTGGCTAAAGTGACGGCCGTAGTATTTAATGTAGTGCCAAGTTTGCTTTGGTCTAAGTAGCAACGAAAAGCAGGTAATTAATAATCGAATGGGTACAAACTCAACGAGCCAAATCACGCGGGAAAGGCTTGTCATAAAACGGGCTGAGGGGGGCATTACTTGCCGCCAAGCATGGTCGCATAGCAGTAACAGTTTATAAAATAGCGCGAGATAGGGGCCTGCCATTAGATACAGTAAAGCAATGACAAAAAAATGGCGCAGGGTATTTAATGCGGTGCTATCTATGGTGGCTTTACAAATACCAAGCTCTGTTAGCTTCTCTACATCTCTTGCTACCATTCCTTGCAACACGGCTCTTGCGGTTACTTTTTGCTTTGACTTTATCAGCGCGGAAATACGCTTAGCACGGCTTTCATGGCTAATATCTAAGCATAAAAACAACACCAGCCCACCGAGCCAATTAGGATAAAAAGCAAAGCTAATAATCGCATAAGTTAATACGGTGATGGTTAATATAGGGAGGAGGAATCCCAGTGTGCCTGATAACAGTTGATAACTAGAAGCCGCTTTGGGGCGATAAACTTTTTCGGCAATCGCTTTAAATATAAGGCTAAGAATAAGATTAGGGTGATAAAGTGTTGATAACCTTACCCCTAGGCTGACAAAAATCGCCAGTAAGAAAATGATCAGGCCCTCATGGGCCTGAAGCAAGCTGTCGAGCACTAAAGCGTAACCTTATCCAGCTTATTAAGTAGTGCCATCACCATTTTAGAAGAGTTAACAGAAGCGACTTCTAGATACTCTTCGAATGATTGCGGTGATTCTTTGCCGGCGATATCAGATAGCGAGCGGATCACAACAAATGGCGTGTTTAAAGAATGACAAGCCTGCGCAATTGCCGCACCTTCCATTTCTACTGCTAACATCGTCGGGAAGTCTGCACGCGCCTTATCGATGCGCACTGGGTCACACATAAACGAGTCTCCCGTACAAATCAAACCAATCATAGTTTGAATGCCCTCAAGCGCATGTACGCTTTGCTCTGCAGCTTCAACTAATTTTGTGTGCGAAGTAAACGCAGCAGGCATTTGCGGAACTTGACCAATTTCATAGCCAAACGCAGTAACATCTACGTCGTGATGACGTACTTCATTTGAAATCACCACATCGCCGACGTTTAGTGATGGTTCAAAGCCACCTGCAGAACCCGTGTTGATCACGCAATCTGGCGCAAAGTTGTCGATAAGCAAAGTTGTCGCAACCGTCGCTGCCACTTTACCAATGCCAGACTGTACAAGCGTTACGTCAAGACCAGCCAGTTTGCCGGTATAAAAAGTAAAGCCACCTTTGGTCAATGTTTGCGGGTTTTCCATGGTGTTACGCAAAATGGTAACTTCTTGCTCCATTGCGCCGATAATGCCTACTTTCATCAAAAGATTCCTAATTTGTGGTGGGGAAAGCCCCAGTGTCAAAATTGCTTTTATTATACGAAAGGGGTTTTGATAGGTAAAACAAAAAACGGGCTGACGCCCGTTTTGCTAGATTTCTGCCAACTGAGTTGACTGTGCTTTTGCCTGTGAAGGAGACAGTACCGCAGGTTTGTAGGTGCGGTTTCTGGTTTTCTTTGGCATCTCCACTTTTTGGCCAAGCTTGAATAGGATTGCCGCACGGACCTCAGCGCTTTGGTAGCCACTTTTGATTTTCATACGAATGTGTGGAATACCCGCAGATTCCAGAGCGCCACTTACAAACCAATCTTTTTGTGCTTTATGGCCGTTTTTATTGGCGTTATTGACCAAGTCAACAGCGGCAACAATTTTCAGTGTCTCTTTGTCTACCAAGACATAATCCAACTGCTTATTCTTAGCTTTAGTTACCGCAGCACGACGTGCTTTTGGAGAGATACCCGGCTTGCACTCAATCACATCAATGAGCTTAATGCGGCTAACGATTTTATATCTATCGCCAACGGCACGTTCTAATAAATGTAGAAACGATGCTTCAACGGTGGTAAAAACAGATTCTTTACGATTAAATGGATAAGGATTGCCACCCACATCGGTGTACTTAGAAGCGACAATGGAAGCAACGACCACTAGAGCCAAAATAGCAAGTAACGCAAATTCCATACAAAACTCCAAATCAAAAAAATGACATCTGTGGTTTTATAAGCAATAGCTGTGCCATAAAACTACTTTACGGCAAGTCATAAGAATTTGTGTGGTTGGCTATGGAGGTGGACTATTTGTCGTATAGGAACGTATCTGACAGTGTTAATCGCCGTGATGTATTTCAGACCTGCGTCGACTAATTAATAGTTTACTATCAATAGGAATAAACTCACTAGCGGCACGGATCAGTGAGGCGGCGGTAAGCTGCGGCACGCCGTAAACTTCGACTCGGGTATGGTATTTATCTCTGAGTTTATTCGCGAGTAAATCAAAATCACCATCGCCAGTTACTAGAATAATTACATCGGATTCTGACGCGCACTCCATGGCATCAATGGTAATGCCAACATCCCAATCACATTTTGCGGAGCCATCGGCACGTTGAATATAAGGCTTTAACTTCACCTCAAAGCCAATCGCTCGCAGGATATTTTGGAACTGCTTTTGTTTGTCGTCACCCCGTTCGCTGGAATAGGCAATGGCTTGATATACCTCGCGATTAGCCGTTGCTTTACGCCAAAACGCGTTATAGTCAAAGCCTGTTTGGTAGGCTTGTTTGGTGGTGTAATAAACATTTTGAGCGTCAACTAAAATGGTGACTTTTTCCATAATGGACTCTTAGCAATAAATTTGCTTTATGATAGCAAGATTAGCGTTTGTTTAGCCATTTACTCATCGCGGCATCATAGGCTTTTTTAATGGCACCGCCATCGCAAGGGCGAGGCGGAGTACGCCAGTTATTACTTAATCCCTCTGGTGTAGGAATACTCGGATCGAGTCTAACCTCAGTATAGCACAGGCCATTTTCACGGTAGACGTTATAATGTGGTGTGGACGCGAGTAGCTCTCTTGGCTTGCTCGCAGCACTGGTTTGATGCGCTTTAGGCACGGTGATCTGCTGCGGCTTTTTTTGGTTTTGGCTGAGTACAACGTCACTGGGAGTGCGCTCTAAAAGTTGCTGACGAAATTGAGAGATTGCTTTGCGATGGTCTAACTTTTTAGGTTGCGTGACGACTGCTGCTTTGGCTATGTGCTTGGTTGTACTTTCAACCGTAGGCTTTTTTGGTTCCGTTTGCGCAGTTTTTAGTACTTCAACCGTATCGTCCTTCAGTGTCGGTTTTAACTCCTTTACTGGCTTATCTTCAGTTATCGCTGGTGTCTCAATATGCTCCACCTTGGGCTTAGTAGGCTCAATAACCAAATAGGTTTTCATTGCCTTAATTTCTAAAGGCTTTGAGGGGATATAAATACTTTGCTGCAAATACCAGCCGAGCAGTAGATGCAGCACAATAGAGCCGATAATGGTGAAACTAATTAGGTTGTTTTGGAGCGGCCGCATTATTCTTATTAATCCTTGAGTTATGCAGAGTTAGAGCTTAATCAACGTGTAAATGTTCCCTCAATAGACGAATTATTCTGTGATTAGTTGCGCCGATATGTGTTTCAGTAAAGTTAATTCACGCAAAATGGACATCCCTTTGTTATTTGCATCAGCAAGTTTAGCTTCATTGTGGGCTATGGCTTGATTTATGTTAATCCACAAAGGTTTCATACCATTAGCAAGTTCGTAATTCTCCATTGTTGGCAGATCAAATTTGCCACAGATCTCACAAACGTAGCAATAAGAAATAATATGTACATTATCATGATCTGGTTTATACCAAGGACGGTACTCTTCATAGCGACCAAAAGGAGTGAGACCTGTAATGGATACTGCACCAGTTTCTTCTTTTAGCTCGCGCTCTAATGCTGCTTCTAAGCTTTCCCCCTCGTTAACGCCACCACCTGGTAAGGTGTAATCGTCATAACGTTTGGTGTAAAGCATAAGAATGTCGTTGCCTCTAAGGACTATGGCGCGAGTGGTCTCTCTAGTAAAGCAGCTGCCTTGAAGCGGAATGACTGGGGTGTTGTTTAAGCTTTGCATGGGGGTTTTAACTTCAATTTAGGTAACAAGAATGGGTTTACAAAACGATACGCCTGCGTAAAAGCGGCGTATCGCGAATGAAGATATTAAAACGGAGCAGGGTACGCTTTAAATACAGTATCAATCTCGGCTAAAGACTCTGCACATAGCGGTTGTTCAAACGCTTGAATATTTTCTTTAAGCTGTGCCATGGTTGTCGCGCCGATAATAGTTGAAGTCACGCCATCGACTTGGTTGCACCAAGCTAGCGCCAGTTGCGCTGCAGTCATATTAAATTCTTTGGCGATTTCTAAATATTTTGCAACGGCTTCTTGTGCTAGTTGCGTATCTCTAAATAAGCCTTGTCTTTGCACTAAGGTAAAGCGGCTGCCTTCAGGTCTTGCACCCCCTAAATATTTACCGCTCAACATCCCACCAGCCAGCGGCGACCAAGGTAAATAGGCAACATCTTCGTTTACGCAACTCTCAATCAAGTAAGGCCAATCTTTGGCATGTAGCAAGCTAAACTCATTTTGAATTGAAACCGGCTTAGGTAGGTTGTGTTGCATTGCCAAATTAAGGTAAGTGTGAATGCCCCAAGGCGTATCATCAGAAAGGCCCCAATGGCGAATTTTACCCGCTTGAATACAGCTCGCTAAGCCTTCTAAAATATCTAGCATACCAGCGCGTTCTTCCTCGCGGTCAAGCGCACTCAAAGGCACCATGCCAGGCCATTGTTTACCAAAATGCGGTGAAGTACGGTTTGGCCAATGTAGTTGGTAGAGGTCGATATAGTCGGTATTCAGGCGCGCTAAAGAATCGTCCACCGCTTGGATCACAGATTGTCCCGTAATAGCACCGCCTTCACGGATCCAAGGTAATCCGCTGCCTGCAATCTTGGTTGCAAGCACGAGCTTTTCGCGCTTTTCTTGGTGCCGCTTTAGCCAATTGCCAATGATGGCTTCGGTTTTACCATAGGTTTCAGGTGAGGGAGGGACCGCATACATTTCAGCGGTATCAATGAAGTTAATACCACGGCTTAGTGCATAATTGATTTGCTCGTCGGCATCATGCTGGTTGTTTTGTACGCCCCAAGTCATGCTTCCTAAACAAATACGTGAAACTTCAAGTGGGCTACTACCAAGTCGTGAGTACTTCATGCAGGCTCCTGATTGATTGCTGAATGATTAAATATAGCCAAAGTAACGGATTTAGTACTTTGAACTGTATTGATATTGTTAGCATTATCTCTGTTTTGCAGTGCAAGTTGCAACAGACATCCACACAAGTATAGCCCAGAACACTATGGCCTATGTTCAAGATTGCAACAATTGGAAAATTAGCACATAATAAACACTGTTTATTTAGACAGTATTTTGGCGTGCGTAAATTTATTCATATTGATATGGACGCGTTCTATGCATCGGTAGAAATGCGCGATAACCCCGAGCTTGCAAAGGTGCCGATGGCGATTGGTGGGCGGAGTCATCGTGGGGTGCTATCCACGGCTAACTATATTGCTCGGCAATATGGCGTGCGCTCGGCCATGTCGAATTATCAAGCGAAAAAACTCTGCCCTCAGCTGGTGATTGTACCGGGGAGAATGGAGGTCTATAAGGCAATATCGCAACAAATTAGAACTATTTTTGCCCGCTATACTGAGCTAATTGAGCCACTGTCTTTGGATGAAGCCTATCTAGACGTCACTGAGTGTCAGCAATGTAATGGCAGTGCAACGCTTATCGCCGAGCAGATCCGAGCGGATATATTTGCAGAAACGGGCCTTACGGCTTCGGCGGGAATTGCGCCAATCAAGTTTTTAGCCAAAATTGCCAGCGATGAAAACAAGCCTAATGGTCAGTGTGTGATCCCGCCTCACCAAGTGAGCGCTTTTATTGATGTGTTACCTCTTAAAAAAATTCCAGGTGTAGGTAGAGTGACTCAACAGCGTTTGCTAGCCATGGGACTTGAGTATGGCCGAGATATTAAGGCACTGTCTGAAACTCAGTTACGCCAGTCATTTGGCAAGTTTGGCGCTGTATTATGGCGGCGTTGTCAAGGTATTGATGAGCGCCGAGTTGAGACCGATAGAGTGCGTAAATCGATAGGCGTTGAAACCACATTTGCAGAAGACACGCTCGACCTTGATACCTTAAAACAAGTCATAAAAGAAAAGTTGTTACCTGAATTGACTCGCCGAGCACAGCCTTATTTACAGCGTGGCTTTAATAAGCTTGGTGTTAAAGTGAAGTTTTACGATTTCACCCAAACCACCAAAGAATGCCAATACCAGCATATTGATTTGCCCGTTTTCGAAGAGCTATTGATTGAAGCGATGGCACGGCAAAAGTTTAAACCCGTGCGCCTCGTGGGCTTGCACTTAGGGCTAAATGAAAAATCTAACACACAAGCTCAACTGGGACTTTTTGATGGCTAATTCAGACCTACCTAGACTAAAAGATAACTGCAATTAGTTTATTTTGTGCTAGCTTCGAAGTTGTCGTGCAACAAACTAATCACGCGAACTGCGTGTAATTAAAACAACAACAAGAGGTAAGCATTATGCAATCCATAATGATCGTACTCTTCGGCATCATAGGGATGTTATTTGGATGGTTTGTCTATTCCAAATTTATTGCTGAAAAAATATTTAAAATGGATGACAACTTTGTCACGCCGGCTCATGAGCTTGAGGATGGCGTGGACTATGTTCCCACTAACAAAGTGGTATTGTGGGGGCATCACTTTACTTCAGTCGCAGGCGCTGCGCCCATTGTGGGACCTGCTATCGCCGTGTATTGGGGCTGGGTGCCTGCAGTGCTTTGGGTGGTATTCGGTACCATATTCTTTGCGGGTGTCCACGATATGGGCGCGCTGTGGGCAAGTGCTCGCCATAAAGGCAAGTCGATGGGCGCGTTGTCTGAAAGCGTAATTGGCAAGCGCACGCGTTCATTGTTTATGATAGTGGTCTTCCTTGTACTGCTCATGGTAAATGCCGTGTTCGGCGTGGTGATCGCAAACTCCTTCGTGGGTAACCCAAATGCGGTATTCCCCGCTTGGTCTGCTATCATCGTGGCACTTATCATCGGCCAATTGCTGAAACGAAAAGTGCCGCTAGTACCGCTCTGTATTATCGGGGTTATTGTGCTCTACGCGACCATTTATATGGGCAGTAGTATGCCGATTACCTTACCAACCGAAATGTTTGGTTTAAGCGACAAAGCCAATTGGATCATCATTCTGTTTATCTATGCTGCCGTAGCGTCATTGTTACCGGTTTGGATGCTATTACAACCTCGTGACTTTATTAACGGCATGCAGCTGTTAGTGGGGTTGATCCTGCTTTATGGTGCGGTATTTGTTGTCATGCCAGATATCACTGCGCCTGCGTTTAATACCCAAACGGTAGAAAACACCCCGAGTATTATCCCCTTGCTGTTTGTGACTATTGCTTGTGGTGCGGTATCAGGTTTCCACGGTATTGTTTCGTCGGGAACGAGTTCAAAACAACTAGACAAAGAAAAAGACGGTCGTTTTGTCGGCTACTTAGGTGCAGTTGGTGAAGGCTCACTAGCACTTATCACTTTGGTCGCCGTGAGTGGTGTGATGCTCGCAGTATCACCTGAAGAGTGGCACGAAATTTATAGCCACCTTGGTGCTGGCAGTGTATCAGCCTTTATTAACGGTGGTTCAAATCTTATTAGTACAGGTTGGGGACTACCAGTCGAGATCGCATCAACCCTACTTGCCGTTATGGTTGTACTTTTTGCTGGTACTACCATGGATTCTGGCGTTAGACTTCAGCGTTATATTATTCAAGAGTGGGGCGAGATCTATAACATCAAGTTCCTGAACAACGGTATCATCGCGACTTTATTGGCCGTAGCATGCTGTTTGCTACTCGCCTTTGGCGCTGGTGGCGCATCGGGTAGTGGTGGTATGGTGATTTGGCCGCTGTTTGGTTCAACCAACCAAATCTTGGCAAGCTTAACCTTGTTGGTTATCTCAGTGTATCTTATCAAACTAGGGCGTCCCGCTAAGTACACCTTGATCCCTATGGTATTTGTGCTGGTGATGGCGTTTTTTGCTGGAGTGATCAAGCTAGGTGAATACTACCAAAAAGGCAATTGGCTGTTGGTTGTGCTTGACGTCATCGTGCTGGTGGTCAGTATTTTGGTGATGTTAGAAGCTTGGTCTGTGATCAGCAAAACCAAAGCGAAACCAGATGAAGCCCGTGATATGTCGTAGTTCCCTTGGAACTTGACCACAAATCACCTATAGTCGGCCCTAATTCTAATATAGAAAAGGGCCGTTTTTATGTCTTTTCCAATCGCATTACCTTGTAACACCCTATTTGAAAGCGATGCAGATGCTATCGTTGTTGTTACTCATGATATTCAAAACCTTGGCAGTGCGGAGCTTGACGAAGTTGCTGCACCATTTTTAGCTGTAGATGCGCGCATTGCGCAAAAGGCAAGCCTGCTTGTTTCAGACAAAGTACCTGGCAAGCGCTTGGTGATTGCGCCAACCGGACCTCTCGACAGAGATTACGATGACGTTCGTCGTTATTTTGAAGCGGCAAAGGCTGGTATTTTAGAAGCGAAAGCGGCTGGTGCGGTAAAACCTGTGCTTGCTGTTGTAAATGTGCCAGCCGATGCTCGTTACGAAAATGCGCGTGCAGTCAGCTTTTTAGGTGCATGCCAAGGCTTATGGCAGCCATTAGAAGCCCGTGAATACCGTGGCGAAACGATTGAGCCAATCGAAGCGATTTATCTGTTTGAAGCATCCGCACAAAGCTGCGATCAGCTTAGCGCAATTGCTGCAGGTCAGTATGCTGCGCGAGATTTATGTGGCACTGAACCTGAGCGCATGGCGCCGCCACGTTTTGCTGACTACTGTGTTGAATTATTCCAAGGCTCAGCGGTAAACGTTGAAGTAATTGCAGACCGTCAAATTATGGATGAGCAGTATCCACTATTAAGTACAGTGGCACGCGCCTCTTACGCCGTTGAGCGTCATCATCCTCGGGTGGTAAAAATGGCATACGAGCCAGAAGGTGACGTTGAACGTACCCTTATCTTTGTTGGTAAAGGCCTTGTGTACGATACCGGTGGTGCAGACCTTAAAGTGGGCGGTTTTATGGCGGGCATGAGCCGTGACAAAGGCGGTGCGGCGTCAGTGGTTGGTTTTATGGAAGCGGTTGCTAAGTATCAGCCAAAAGGCGTTAAGGTTATTGCTTACCTTGCCGTGGTTCGTAACTCGATTGGTTCTGACTGTTTCGTGCCAGATGAAATCATTGAAAGCAGAGAAGGCGTTCGCGTTCGTATTGGTAATACCGACGCGGAAGGCCGCTTGGCGATGGGCGACTTACTGAGCGAAGCAAAAGACTTAGCTCTTGGTGAGAAAAACCCTGAGATCTTTACGGTTGCAACACTGACAGGTCATGCGGCGCGCGCTATGGGTCCTTATAGTGCCTATGTTGAGAATGGTCCTGCACGAGCGGCACAAGTGTCTCGCAAGATTGCAGACATGGGCGACTTATGGGCAGATTGCGCTGAAGTATCGCGTAGCCGACGTGAAGACTATGACTTTGTAAAACCACGCACCCTTGCGGATGATGTGCTATCGAGCAACAACGCTCCATCGGCGGTTACCGCTCGTGGTCACCAATTTCCAATGGCATTTTTGGCAATTGTTGGTGGCTTAGACAAGCATGGTTGTAATGCAGAATTGCCAATTCCGTATGTACATATGGATATTGCAGGTAGCGGCGTTGAAGGTGGCGACTGGCAGCATGGCAAACCAACCGCTGCAACCGTTGCAAGCTTGTTTGCTCGGTATTGTATTTAATACCAATTGAATTAATTCTCTAATCAATTTGAAGGGTGAAATAGCGTATTAGCTTCGTTAAAAATTTCTCATTTAGAACAACTAAATAGCAAAATTTTTGCCTTGCTACTAAAGCTATTTTCCCGCTTCAAGATAGATCATTTACTTAATACAACTGGTATAAGATTGATAAAAGGGAAGCATTGCAGCTTCCCTTCTTGGCTGGGTAAACTAAATAACCTGAGCTGCGGATAATTAATGCCTTTCTAGCAGCTAGTTTTAGCGCTAACTGCGTTGAATTCACTTCCAATAGCCAGCTATTGGTGCGTAAATTCGCCTTGCCTACAGGATGTAGGTACCTTAGCGAGAGCAGGACGCGGAAGCGGTGTTTTCCCTAAAACTCTCTGGCTAGACAAGGAAAAAACTAAGTTGTGCTTTAGCAACAATGAGTTGGAACATTCCTTATCCAAACCTCAGGTTAAATAGTGTGTTATTTAGGGGCTAGTCCTCTGCGTTTTAATAGCGCTTCAGTCGTTGGCTCTTTTCCGCGGAATGCTTTGTAAGAGTCCATTACAGGTATTGAGTTACCAACCGATAAAATATGTTTACGATATTTTTCGCCATTTTCAAGTTTAAGGCCACCGAGCTTTTGCACGTATGCATAGGCGTCGGCTGCTAATATTTCACTCCACATATAAGCATAGTAACCAGCAGAATAGCCGCCTCCCATAGAGTGCGCAAAAAATGCTGATTTATAACGCGGTGGAACGTAATCGAGGGCGACTCCATGCTTCTTCAGTGCCGCTTGTTCAAATTCATTGATATCAGTGGGTGCATGCTCAGGTGAAATTGTATGCCACTCCATATCTAAGAGCGCAGATGCCATGTACTCCAATGTATCGTAGCCCATATTAAAAGTTCGTGAGCGGATCACTTTATCAAGCAGTGTTTTTGGGATAGGTTCCCCGGTTTGGTAATGCTTTGCATAGTTACTGATAACTTCAGGGTGTGCAGCCCAGTCTTCCTCAAAGGTTGAGGGAAACTCAACAAAATCACGAGAAACAGCGGTTCCAGCAAGACTCGGATATTTTACGTCAGAAAACATCCCATGTAAGCCATGTCCCATTTCGTGAAACATAGTTGTCACTTCACTGTAGCTTACAAAGGTTGGTTCACCATCAGGTGCCTTTGCAATATTCATGACATTGATAACCACAGGCTTTTGGTTTAATAACTTAGATTGCCCTACAAATGAATTCATCCAAGCTCCACCACGTTTACCTTCTCTTGCAAAATAGTCGGCAAAGAATATCGCGAGGCTTTCACCATTGTTATCGATCAGTTCATAAGCCTTAACATCTGGATGATACACGGGTAAGTCAGGGCGAGCTTTGAAACTTACGCCGTACAGCTTATTCATAGTATAAAAAACACCATTTTCTAAGACGTTATTAAATTCGAAGTACTTTTTCACTTCTGTTTCGTCTAAGTCATAACGAGATTGACGAACTTTTTCAGCGTAGTATGCCCAGTCCCAAGGTTTGATGTCGAACGAGTGCCCTTCGCTTTGAATAAACGTTTTAATATCTGCTGCTTCCTTTTCCACGTTGGAAACAACGGCCGGCACCATGCTGCCAAGCATGTCATAAACTGCTTTAGGGTTTCCAGCCATTTGCTTTTCTAGGCCGTAGTCTGCCCAGCTTTTATACCCTAACAGCGCTGCTTTTTCGGCCCTTAACTGTGCCAGCCGGATGATAATTTGAGTATTGTCATTATCACCTGACTGAGCACGATAAGCAGAAGCTTGCCAAATCTGTTGCCTAAGTGCTCGGTTGGTTAAAGACGCTAAAATAGGTTGGCGAGTTGTGTTGGTAATACCGATTAAGTACTTGTCTTTATGTCCTGCAGCTTCAGCCGCACGTTTAGTGGCAAGAATTTGTCTTTCTGTTAAACCGTCCAATGCGGCTTTATCATCAACAATTACTGATATGGCAGACGTTTCTGCTAATAAGGTTTGTGAAAACTGGGTAGTCAGAGAGGAATGCTCTTCATTGATTTTGCGAATTTTCTCCTTATCTTCAGCACTTAGTTTCGCGCCAGCTCGCACAAAGTTGGTGTAGTAAACATCCAATAAACGCTTTGATTCTGAGTCCAGTTCGAGTGTGTTGCGATTATCATAAAGCGACTTTATACGGTCAAATAATGCGGCGTTCAAATTGATGTTATCGCGGTGTTCTGCGAGCATTGGGGCTAGTTCTTTTTGTAATTGACGACGTTTTACAGAGCTATCTGTGCCTATTAAGTTAAAAAACACGCTACTGGTTCGCTTTAGCAGTGCACCACTTTTTTCCATTGCAACTAAGGTGTTTTCAAACGTAGGCGTTGCAGGGTTAGTTGCAATACGCTCGATTTCTTTGAGGTGCTCTGCCATACCCTGCTTAAATGCAGGCATAAAATGTTCATCTTTGATCTGGTCAAACATTGGGGTTTGGTAGATTAAAGTACTGGCGTTGAACAGTGGATTGTGATGGACTGATTCACTTTTCTTAGGCACGCTAGATGCCACCTCCGTTGTATAATTTGAACAACCAGAGACAAAAAGCGTGGAGTAAATCGCAACGGCGATGATGGTCTTTTTCATAAACTTCTCAGTATTTGTTGTAATGTTATAGTGTATCTATTGCGTGTTTGTAGTTGTGTTTTATCGCATAATAATGGCGGTATCATGATTCTTGCATCTTAGGCAGATAAGTGTTTCTTAAGTCAGTTTTTGGGCCGGAAACTTATTATCAATGGCGACAGCATTGTGAGCATGCAAACTTTCTTGGTGTTCAATTTTGAACCAATAATCAACAAACTGTGTGTTTTGTTCTAAAAATTGTTTGACTCGTCGTGCGGCATCTTCACAAAACATTAGGTTTTCTGCATTTAGCTTCGCAAATGCTTGTTCATCTTCACGTTTTACCGCAGTTTGAACTGGGGTGCCAATGGCCTGTTCTAGCGCTTTTATAAGGTTTGGAATGAGTGGCAACGTCCGTTCTGTTAGTTTTACTGTTACGTAAGCGAAAGAGCGCTGGCTATGAGGTGTGGCAATGCTCCCTTTTAGAGAGGTTATCCACGTCATTAGTTCGTGTTTTGAAATCATCTCTTGGGAAAACTGTTCTTCGATCTCTTCACTTAATGCTTGTCTAGAAAGTGCCGCTGAGCAAGGGCAGGTACTTGAATAGGCAATAGTAAGTGATAACTCGTAGCTAAGCTCTGAGTTTATATACTCGCAATTAAGCGTGATAGGGTAACTTTGATAGCCGAATTGATCGCTCAACAATGCTGGTTTATCTATGGTTACTTCAAACTGTAACTCAAGCTTGGCCGCTTTGCTCAATCCTTGTTGAGATTGAACCGACTCTTTTAATAACGCTTCAATCGTTTTAATATTCAAAGGAGTCGTACTTAGTATCTCTCTCAAGCGAATGTATAACCGGGACATATGGATCCCTTTCGCCTCAGGTTTATCTAGACTAACAAAAATATTTGCAAGAGCGTTAACCCTTTGGCAGGAGGTGCTTGATATTTCCACTTCTAAAGATATGGCAATTTTTTCCATACCCACCCACTTTAGCGGTAAAGCTGTTGTTGCAAGTTGCCCAGAGGCAACATCAGGTAAAGATACTGTCATATTTATTTCCGACGAGGTTTCTAGGGCCTGTTGATCTTTGCTGTTTGATTTTTGTTCTCCTGAGTGTGTTTTGGTCGCGACGCTCGACTTGCCGCCTAGTAATCTAGGCAAAAGTTGAGCAACAATGAACAAAGCGCACTCAGGTGAACCCAAAGGGCAGCGCTTGATTAGCATTTCTACTGTGTTCTCGCCTGACTCACATAGAATAACTATGCTACGCAGGCTCTGCCTTGTACAAATACCAATCAAGCTGCTGCAAAAACAAACTTGAAAGGTAAACATGCCCTAGCGATTAAAAATTAGTGGCATAGCGGCTGTGGGTGTATTAAGCGGTTGTTGGCCGTCATAAACGAGACTGCCATTCACCCAAGTTTTTAAAACTTTTGCTGAAAAGCGGTGACCGTCGAATGGGGTCCAGCCACAGTGATAGTGTGTTTTCTGATGGCAAGTGGGTGTTTCGTGATGAGGGTTCACGAGCACTAAGTCAGCATAGTATCCTTCGCGAATAAAGCCTCTATCTACAATGTGATACCTTAACGCTGGATTATGTGCAACTTTCTCAACGAGCTGCTCTATAGATAAACGCTGATGATGCACATGGTCGAGCAAGCTTAATAATGCATGTTCAACTAAAGGCAAACCCGCAGGTGCTTGCTGGTAGGGGAGTTGCTTTTCTTGCCAAGTATGAGGCGCGTGATCAGTAGCAATAATATCTATTTGATTATTTCGCACTGCTGCTAACAAAGCATCACGATCGCTTTTCGCTTTAATCGCTGGGTTGCATTTTATTAGGTTACCCTGCAGTGCGTAATCTTCTTGACTGAACCACAAATGATGCACACATGCCTCTGCAGTAATATGTTTGTCGCGAATATCGCCTGAAGGGAATAAGCTCAATTCTTTTTCTGTTGTGATATGCAGTACATGTAAATCGCTACGATATTTTTTCGCTAAAGATACAGCGTACGAAGAGGATGAATAACACGCTTCGGCGTCACGAATGATGGGGTGATCTTGAATTGTTAAACTGCCACTGCGTCCTATGCACATGGATAAGTTCTTTTCAATCACTCTTCCATCTTCACAATGGGTGACAATTAGGGTTGGACTTTCTCTGAAAATTGCGTCGAGTGCTTGTGGATGCTCAACGAGTAGATCGCCTGTTGATGCCCCCATAAAAACTTTAACACCGCAGTACTTCTTCGCATCTAAACGTTTTATTTGTTCTAAATTATCTTCGGTTGCCCCTAAGTAAAAACTATAGTTTGCTAGCGAGCTTCTAGACGCAATCGCGTATTTCTGTTCAAGAGCTTCAATGGTTGTAGTCGCAGGGCTTACGTTTGGCATTTCCATATAGCTGGTGATACCACCTGCCACAGCAGCTCTGGATTCTGAGGCTATATTACCCTTCTGTGTTAAGCCGGGCTCACGGAAATGTACTTGGTCGTCTATCATTCCAGGGAGTAGAAAATAACCTGTCGCATCCACAATATAGTCATTTGGCTGCGCAGTTATTGAGCTTGCAATTTTATTTATTCTGTTTTCAACGATAAGTACATCACATACTTGTGATTGATTCTCGTTGACCACAATTGCATTTTTTATCAGTGTGTTTTTCATATTATAGGGACCTATTTGTCAAGTTTGGCTTTGCAAAGGTTACATAAGCCAGGCAACTCTAAGCGTGCATTTGCAGCTGAAAATCCAGTGCTTTCTACCGCTTTAAATAGATGCTTGGCAGCCTCTTGAACAGAATCTATTTCTTCTATTTGATGGCAGGATCTGCAGACCAAGATCACGGATAGATGGTGATGGCACGCACCATCTAGACTCTTACAGGCTATATATTTATTTGCAGAATGGATCCGGTGTGCCAGATTGACTGACTCTAAGAATTCAAGAATGCGGTACACGGACATTGCTAGAATAGGAGAGTTGGTGCTTTTATTGTATTTGTCAGTAAGTTCATAAGCTGATAGCGGCTCGACTGTTTGCAATAATATTTCTAGCACGCTCTGTCGTTTTTCAGTTAAACGCAGCCCTAACGATTGGCATTTTGCTTGAGCCTGTTTGAGAATAAAGTTTCGTTGAGTTTTGTTCACGGCAATGACGACATAATCCACCTAGATATTGATACAATATAACATACCAAGCATAATTGATACAATGTAACATTTATTGGAGTCGTTATGTCTAAACTATCAACAATACCCTTGCTCGTTGCTGCACTGTTACCACCAAGTCTTGTAGCAAAGTCTATAGAAGGTACAGTCGTCAATAAAGCTGGTAAAGGGATTGCAAATGCATCAATTGAGGTCGAAGGAACTGATATTCGCGTACTCACAGATAACAATGGTCATTTTCAAATTTCGGGCGTTGGGCTTGGAAATAAACAAATCCATGTAAGAGCGCCTGGTTTTGCTCATCTGCATAAGGCGCTCACTCTGGATCAAGGTGGCGTTAAAAACGCAATGCTAATGTTAAATCGTTCTCCAATAGAAGTTATAGATATTGTTGCTACCCCTGTACATATGTCGGCGATGGAATCTGCGGTTCCAGTTAGTGTTTTGGCAGGTGAAACATTGCGTAGACAGCAAACTGCTACACTAGGGGATAGTTTAGAAAAATTGCCTGGCGTCAACACAAATTTCCACGCCAAAGTAGCGAGTACACCAATTATTCGAGGTTTGAGTGGCCCGCGAGTGTTGGTGACGCAAAATGGATTAGATGTCAGCGATGTATCTAGAGTTGGTCCTGATCACTCAGTCGCCTCTGAAGCCTCAACGGCTCAACAAATCGAGGTGTTGCGGGGACCTGCAACTCTTTTTTATGGTAGTGGTGCGATTGGGGGAGTGGTTAACGTCGTCGATACAAGAGTTCCAACCGATAATGCAACTCGCGGAGAATGGAATCTGGAAAGTAACTCTGTTGATGACCAAAATACAGCCTCGTTTAATGCGACATCGGGTATTGGTTCTGTGGCTTTATATGTTGATGCATTCTGGCGAGAATCTAATGATTACGAAGTACCTGTTCCTGCTGAAATTCATGAGCATAGTGAAAGGAATAACAGTGGTGAACATCACTATAAAGTAGCAAATAGTGCTGAAGAGTCTAATGGTTTTACGGTTGGCTCAAGTTACTTATTTGACCAAGGTTATGTCGGTGTGGCTGTTGAGAAATTTAACCGCAAATACGGCATTCCGGGACATACGCATGGCGATGAAGAAGCATATCATGAGGCTGAAGAGCAGGTTTTTGCGGACTTAGCACAAACAAAAGTGCAACTATTAAGCGAGTACAAGTTTAACAAAGGTTGGCTTGATAAAGTGAATGTGCGTGCTGGTTTTACAGAGTATGAACATGCTGAAGTTGAGCACGGCATGGTTGGAACAACATTTAAGAATGATACCAATGAGTTAAAAGTTGATTTACTACATCAGCCTCTGTCCGCTTGGACTGGTGGCGTAAGCTTACATTACAAACATAGTGATGTTGAGGCTCAAGGTAGTGAGGCGTTTACGCCGCCATCTGATACCCAAACACTTGCGATAGGGGTAATGGAGGAAAGGCGGTTTGGTGATTTTTTAGTGCAGTTAGGTGGTCGTATTGAGCAAGTGGAGATCACCGCAAGTAATGTGCCTTTACCGAGTATTGATGCCCACTCGCACGATACTGAAATGCATGACCACATCGGTCACGATTCAGAAGCAACAAAGGTATATGCGGTTGAGCATCAGTTTACCCCTGTCAGTTTATCTTCGGGTCTTGTATGGGACTTTGCGCAAAATTATAACCTTGGGTTATCTGTTTCACACTCTGAACGAGCTCCTTCTTCATCGGAGTTATTTTCCTTTGGTCCTCACATAGGAACTGGCACTTACGAGGTAGGAGCGTTGTTCAAAATGGATGAGCACGGTCATTTTGAACTCGATGAGCAAGGCATAGCGCTAGAAAAGTCGCACAATATTGATATTACACTTCGAAAAACCCAAGGCGATATAGGCTTTATTTTTAATGCTTTTTACAACCAAGTAGATAACTACTACTATCAAATAGAAACTGGGTTGTACGCCGAGAGCGGCGATAGTCACGACCACAATCATGAACATGAGCACGATCATGCTTCCGAATTACCTATTTATTTATTCAAGACAGATGATGTGGTTTTGCACGGTTTTGAAGCGCAAGTTGCTTGGCAATTGACCGACGAGTTGAAAGTTGATGTTTTCTCTGACTTTGTGCGTGCCAGATTAGAAGAAGGCGGCGATTTACCTCGTACACCACCTCTGCGCTTTGGGTCGCAGTTAAGCTATCAGACGGATAATCTCAGTGCACATATCCACATTACTCGATATCAAGAGCAGGACCGGATTGCACCAGAAGAAACCGCGACCGACGGATATACCTTAGTTGATGCTAGCATCTCTTATGATCTTTCTGTGTTAAATCAAGATCTCTCTATTCATCTTAGAGGGAGCAATCTGACGGATACAGAAGCACGAGTACATAGTTCATTCTTAAAAGATATAGGCCCTCGTCCGGGACGCAGTTTCGCGCTTGGTATTCGCGGCTATTTTTAGTTTTAGCAGGTTAAACCATTGTGTACCTGTTAGTTAAAGCCACACAGGTACACAAGTAACTGAGTTTTACAACAACATAAATCTTATCTATATGTAGCACGAGATTATTACTGACACGACTACGATCAGCAGGAGAAATTATGGTTTCACGTCGAGGGTTTTTAAGGGGGGCTGGCACCCTCGCATTTATCGGCCTTTCTAAAAGCGCATTTGGCAGAGTGTCAATATTAGACTTTAACACAATGATAGCAGGGTATGGACCGTTGATCACCGACCCCAATGGTTTACTCGATTTGCCCCAAGGTTTCAGTTATCAAATAGTATCAAGCCTTGGAGATAAAATGTCCGATGGTTTTACTGTACCTGACAAAGCCGATGGTATGGGTTGTATTGCTTTAGATGAAGAACGGGTTGCATTAATCCGCAATCATGAATTGAAACCAACAGATTTAGCAAAAGCCGAGGACAGTATTCGCCACCATAAAAGTGAGCTTGCTTTTGATACAAATGGCTCAGGCATCGCGCTTCCTGGTGGCACAAGTCATATTGTGTATAACCTAAAAACACGCCAAAAAGAACAAGAATATTTATCCTTGGTTGGCACTATTCGTAACTGCTCTGGTGGAATAACGCCTTGGGGGAGTTGGCTTACTTGTGAAGAAACAACTGCAACTAAAAATGATGGTTTTACACAAGATCACGGATATATTTTTGAAGTACCAGCGACTGCAAAGGGTTTAATTAAGCCACAACCTCTAAAAGCAATGGGGCGGTTTAATCATGAAGCCGCTGCTGTTGATCCCAAAACAGGTATTGTTTATCTCACGGAAGACCGGGGAGACAGCGTTTTTTACCGCTTTATTCCAAACGAAAAGGCAAAGCTCCACAAAGGAGGGAAATTACAAGCGATGGTAGTGAAAGAAAGCCCGCAATTTGATAGTCGAAATTGGAATAAAAAAGCGATGCCACTTCATCAGGAGTTTACTGTTGAGTGGATAGATTTGGACGACCCGCAAAGTGCTAAAGACGATTTACGGATCCGTGCTTATCGAAGTGGAGCTGCGCTATTTGCTCGAGGTGAAGGGATCCATTGGGGTGAAAAAGAGCTGTACTTTTGCTGTACCAATGGCGGAAAAAAGCAGCTAGGGCAAATCATGAAGTATCAGCCATCTGAGTTTGAGGGAACAGAAAAAGAACGCCTCAATCCAGGAAAGTTGTCTTTATTTGTCGAAAGCACTAGCCAGTCTCTCTATAACTTTGGTGACAATCTTACCGTGTCGCCACAAGGACATTTAATTGTTTGTGAGGATCAGTATTCCGATGTTGTAAATAACTACCTAAGAGGTGTAACACCAGAGGGAGAACTCTATAATTTTGCGCGGCTAGCTAAGCAAACTGAGCTCGCCGGCGCTTGTTTTTCACCAGACGGCAAAACTTTATTTGTTAATGTGTACTCACCAACGACAACATTGGCGATTGTGGGACCATGGGAGCACTTTAATCAAGCAAAAATAAATAGCCTCTCTAATTTTAATTTGTTGAATTAGGGCTTGTTGACCTTTTCGCTATTTGGTTTATGTTCTCATAAGTGTATTTTGGTCGCGACGCTCAACTTGCTGCTGAGTAATCTAAGCAAAATTTAAATCGTGAAAGTGAGCTATTAATATTGATGCTATTATCAATGAGGCTCCTTTTCTTTACGTTGTCTTGTCGTTAAATTATCAGCCACAAATGCACCTCGTTGCCCTCTGGTTTTTGCTGGTCCAACGGTACTATCTTTTAAAGTTTGTAGCTCAGTACTGGCATTTAGTGCAGCACCAAAAATAATGATATATGCGCTCAAATATAACCACATCATCATAATGACGACGCCTCCCAATGAACCATAAGTTTCATTGTAAGAAGCGAACTGCGCGACATAATATGAAAATCCCAATGACGCCAGGATCCATAAACCGGTTGCAGTAAACGAGCCGAGTGTTATCCAGCGCCATTTTGCGGCTCTGCGATGTGGCGCATAACGATAAACAAACGCTAAGGAAAAGTGAAATAGTACCGCTAAAATAGACCAAGTAATTAGCTGTATTACAGAGTCCAGTGCTGTGGTAAATCCTACGAGGTTAAGCACAATCGGTAAAATTCCGATAATAGACAACGCCACAATCGCGACGAAAATCGCCCCCACAGAAAACAAAAAGCGTACCACTAGCGCTTGTAAAAACTGCCTTTTATTATGCTCATGATACGTAATGTTGCAGGCTGTGATCAACGCTTGGCAGCCTTTACTGCTACTCCATATTGTTAAAAAGAGGGTAAAAATAGCACCTAAACTTAGGCTTGCCTGCGATTTTTGAGTGAGCGCTTTGAGTTGTTGCAACATAATTTCTTGACTGGATGGTGGTAAGAGTTCAATAAGCGGCAGTAGCTGGTCAACCATTTCTGCAGGAGAAGAAAAATAGGCATAGATAGAAACAACGGCCGCTAACGCAGGAAATATTGCCAGCAGGGCATAAAATGCCACTCCAGCGGCAACCAGAGATAAATTATCTTGGGATAAGCTGTGGTATAGCCGTTTACTGACATCCCACCAACCGAGTGCTGGAATATCGCTTGGCCTGTCTGCATTAAAGCCATGTTTATGAGCTGCCATTGGTCTTTCCTAAATCAATTCTGGGCCTGTTGATCTAAAGTGATATACAGCAAAAGGTCTGCCAATCTCGTTTGGCGTTATATTTGCTACTAGTCAACTCGTGACCTTATGAATAAAAACCCAAAGAGTGCAATATGGAAATCAATAATCTTATTAAAAATCAAATGACTAATATGATTCAGGCGGCAGCTTCTCGCGAAGTGACTGAGGCCGTGAGCACATCAGATACGCTAAGTTTAAGCGCACAGGTTGTGCACTTTTTACAAACCGCATGGCAATTATTACCTGCTTTGGTGTTGGGAATTGTGGTTATTGTGCTTTGTTATTATTTAGCACGGCCAATCTCTTATCTTTTGATTAAACCCATAGGTTATGTCAGTAAAAGTCGATTATTACATCTCGTCACTCGCCGTTTTATCAGTGTGTTAGTCATATTTTTTGGTATTTATATCTTTTTGCGCTTGGCCGGGTTAAGTGAGTTTGCCGTCGCAGTAATGAGTGGTACTGGGCTTGTCGGTCTTATTCTTGGGTTTGCGTTTCGTGATATCGCCGAGAACTTTATTTCGAGTATGCTAATTAGTGTCCAACGCCCGTTTAGAATTGATGACGTTATTGAAGTGGATAACCGTTTGGGGATCGTTAAAAAAGTCACCGCCCGCGCAACCACCTTAGTTGATTACGATGGTAATCACATTCAAATACCCAATGCTACCGTCTACAAGAATGTAATTAAAAACTTTACTGCCAACCCCAAAACACGTGGACACTTTAAGATTGGTATTGGCTATGACAACGATATTCGCCTGACGCAGCAAATTGCAATTGACTTACTTAAAGAGCAAAGTGCGGTTTTAAACGACCCGCCACCTCAGGTTCTACTTGAAGCCTTAGGCTCCGCGACTATCAATCTTACTATTTATTTTTGGGTCAATAGCGAACAACATAGCCCGATCAAAGTGGCGTCTCAACTCATGCGAGAAACCGTTAATTGCTTTACAGAACACGGTATAAGCATGCCTGATGATGCTAGAGAGCGGATAATCATAGCTGCGAATACTGAAACACAAGGAGTAAACAAAGAAGCGACCAGTAATTCGAGTAGCAGAACGCCTGTGAAACAAAAGAACAAAACCACAGCAAGTGCAGTAGATGCGGATATTGACGATGTGAGTAGCGATGCGGATGAGATCAGAGAGCAAGCAGAGCGCGCTCGAAGCCCAGAAGAAGGGGACAATATAATTTAGCAGTAAATTAGGTTAAGTGTTGAAATGTGTCATGGCTGATTTAGATTATTTCGGACTGTCGACTCATCACCCTAATCTAGATAAACAACGCTATCGAGCTTTACGTACTTGATAGCAAAATACTGGTTTCACTATTTAAAATGCCATCAATCTCTCGAACTTGCCTCAGTACACCATCGAATTTACTGAGGTTAGCAGCTTGCACTTCAGCGATTAAATCCCATGCCCCGTTCGTGGTATGAATTTTACTGAGTTCGGGGATCCCACGCAGTGCATTGATCACTTGAGTAGTGGATTTACCGATCACTTCTATCATCATGATAGCGCGCACCAGCTCGGACTCGATATATTCATGAACCCGCACTGTAAAGCCTAGAATTGCACCACTGGAAATGAGTCTATCTAAACGGTTTTGTACGGTTCCGCGAGACACATCGAGCGTAGTGGCTAAAGTTGAAATGGCTGCTCGGCCATCTTTGCGCAATTCAGCAATCAAGGCTTTGTCAAGCGCATCATATAAGTAAGGAGTCATAGTACAGCTTTGTGGTTTTTGTCATGATTAGTCTATTTGTATAATTCAACTTAGCAAAGTGATAGAAAATTGCACTAATTGTATAAGATTTTGGCATTTAAATCGTCTTATGGTGTGGTTACACTGATATTGTGTAAGACAACGCCCAAATCAAATAATGAGTGCAGTATGACAACGATATTTCAAGCACCACGAGCGGTGGTGATGATCCGCCCACACCATTTCACTTCGAACCCGCAAACCATGCAAGATAACGCATTTCAGCAAGTATGCAGTGAAAACAACCCTAACAACAGAGCCTATGTTGAGGTCAGTAACGCCGTGCAAGCGTTAGAGTTGGCTGGCGTGAAAGTGCACTTATTTGAAGATACCTCCACAGACACGCCAGACTCGGTCTTTCCAAATAACTGGTTTTCGACGCATAGCGATGGTCAGTTAACGATTTATCCTATGTACGCCTTGAATCGACGATTGGAGATCCGTCGCGATATTATCGATTTTCTGAGTGCTCACTATCAGGTGACAAACATCAATGATTATAGTCATCTAACCGCAGAAGAAATATTCCTTGAAGGCACCGGCTCTATGGTTATCGATCATCAAGAAAAAGTGGCCTATGCGGTAGAATCCAAGCGCACTAACGCCGTGTTAGTTAATCAAGTTTGCGAGCAGTTGGGACTAGAGGCGGAGATATTTAATGCCTATGATAAGAATGAAGTGCCTGTTTATCACACCAATGTCTTAATGTGTGTCGCCACTGATTTCGCCATGATATGCCTAGATATGGTGCCAGAATATCAGCGGGCACAGCTTATTAATCGTTTTACGCAAAGCGGCCATACCCTGATTGCGCTATCTTATCAGCAGATCCAACATTTTTGCGGCAACGCGATTGAGCTACAAGGCAGTATGGGACGCATACTTGCGCTTTCCACAACGGCTTATCAGGCGTTGTTGCCTGAGCAAATTGCTGTCATTGAAAAGTCAGCTAAGCTAGTTGCTATCGATATACCGACAATTGAAGCCGCAGGTGGCTCGGTGCGTTGTATGATTGCTGGAGTCCATTTAAATAACCGTTAAATAATACTAGGGCCTGTTTATCCTTCAAGAAGGTCAACAGGCCCTAGATAAACGGCAAATAATAATAAAACAGGAACCGCCTATGTTTGAAAGTGCAGTTAAGAGTATTAATGGGCTCTTATGGGGAGAAGGCCAGATACTTATTTATATCCTGCTATTTGCAGGGTTTTGGTTCACTATTCTTTTGCGAGGGATACAAGTTGTAAAGTTTCGCCACATGTTTAGTCTGTTACGAGGTAGCAGTCAGGGTGATGACAATACAATCAGTTCATTTCAAGCGTTATGCACGGGGTTATCAGCTCGAGTTGGAACCGGTAACCTAGCAGGTGTTGCGGTTGCTATTTCTCTTGGTGGCAGTGGTGCGATATTTTGGATGTGGATGATAGCCATTTTGGGGATGGCAACAGGCTTTGCCGAAAGTGTACTTGGGCAAGTCTATAAAGTGCGAGATAGCCAAGGTGAGTTTAGAGGTGGTCCTGCTTATTATATTCACATGGGATTGGGAAGTCGGGCGTTTGCAGTATGCTTCGCCTTTTGCTTGTTTTTGGGATATGGATTTACCTTTAGCGCGATGCAAACCAATACCATCACCGATGCGCTCAATAATGCGTTTGATATTCCAACCTTATATTCAGGTATTGTGATCACAGTCCTTGCCGGCTCTATTATTCTTGGTGGCTTCAAAGCGATTGCACGATTTGCTGAAAAGGTAGTGCCAGTAATGGGATTAGTCTTTGTCCTTGCGGCCATTATTATTACCGTGATGAATTACTCTCAAGTCCCTGCCATGATCAAAGATATTTTGCTTTCAGCTTTTGGCTTGCAAGAAGCGGGCGCAGGCGCACTTGGCGCAGCTATCAAAAATGGTATTCAGCGTGGGCTCTATTCTAACGAGGCGGGAGCGGGTAGTGTGCCGCACGCATCGGCCAGTGCGTCACCAATTCCCAATCACCCCGTGACCCAAGGTTATATCCAAATGCTAGGCGTATTCTTTGATACCATCGTGTTGTGTAGTTGTACTGCTGTCATAATTCTATTGGCAGATATAGATATTGGCAGTGAGATGGAAGGCATACGGCTGACGCAATCTGCGATGACCGCGCATTTAGCAACTGGGGGCGTGTACTTTGTCGCGGCGGCGATCACTTTGTTTGCTTTCACCTCTGTAGTGGCTAATTACGCCTATGCTGAAAGTAACTTACACTTATTCCATCTGGACAATAAAGTTGGCCGTTCAATTTATACCGCATGCTACTTGTCTATGATGTTGTGGGGCGCTTCGGCAACGCTAAAACAGGTATGGGATCTTGCCGACATCGCATTGGGTTTAATGACGGTGGTGAATGTTACTGCCATCGTGCGCCTTACACCCACTATCTTGGCGGTTACGGCCGATTATCATCTGCAAAGAGCAAAAGGGAAAGAACCTGTATTCGAAGTCGATAAGGTCAAAGTGCAAGGAGTTACTGAGTCTGGCATTTGGGGTAATATTAATGCGAAGAGTTCAGCCTAATACGTTTTAGATGGAATAAATAAAGGCCGAATTTTCCGGCCTTTATTTATTTTTGATATTTTTAAGTTAAAAAGTATCTCCAAACTTTCAATCATACGCCTTGTTTAAATTTTTTATATTCTGTGTATACTTCCTCCCGCTTTTCTCTTCAATATTTCAAACTAAATATTGCTTCCTTTTTAATCTTTAAACACTGATGTGATAATGAAAAAACAATTATTTGGACTGGCAGTACTATCGTTGCCTATGTACGCGAAGGCTGATATTGCCATATTTTCAGAAGTACTTTTTGGTAAAGCCAATAATGAATTTTATGCCGAGCAAGAATCTGATTTAGGATATAGGCGTGCGTCATCCGCTAATTCTGATTCATGGGGGCTGAGGCTCGGTGTTGGGCTTACAGATCATTTAGCTCTTGAAATCGCACAGCATTTTCATGGTGAGTCACTAGCTGAATATTCCGTTCACGTTTCTAACACACTCTCTGGAATCTATCAAAACCCATATGACTACTCATATCGAGTCAGGTTTCCTATTGATACCGAATCTCTGAGGTTGGGGATTAAGGGAGAGATTGAGGTGTCTACCAATATTAATGCAAATATAAGAGTTGGAATGGCACATTGGCAATACAAAGATGTGATCCCTGCACAATTGGTTCCTACAGGCAGCACTAGTTCAGGTGATAGCGGTAATGATATTTATACCTCGATAGGTGTTGAGTATCGACTAACAGATAATCTCTATGTTGGTTTGGAATACTCTCTTTTGAATATTAAAGAATCAAAAGAATATGACTACACAGGCGTAGTTCAATATGAGCATAATTTGCACGATATATCCATGTTACTTGGTTGGGCTTTTTAATACGCTGATATTCATAGTAGAGAAAGGTTATTTTCAGAACTGTATTTAGAGTGGGGCGAATTGAGCAATTCACCCCATCAATTTTGACAAGAGAGTTTAGATGAACCGTCAGTGACGAAGTTATCTAACCTCAATAGGTATATAACCACTTACCAGCCGTCGTAACGCTTTCTACGAGATAAAAATAGCGTCAGGATCACACCGATAATAATGCCACTGATCCCGATGATGCCACCGTAAGTGAGCAACTGGTGTTGCTCTTTTTGGACTTTTTGCTGCTGTGCTAAACGCTCATCTTGTAGTTGCTTTTCAAGCCCTGAAATAGTGTCTTGAAGTGAAGCATTTTCAGCTAGCAAATTGGTATTGTTTTGCTGCAGCATTGGAAGCTGCTGCTGGGCGTCGTTCAGCGCCTCTTGGGTTTCCACCAAGGTTTGGTTAACCGCCTCTAATTGTTGCTTTAAACCTGGCTCCGTGGTGACAAATTTACTTTCTACCCAACCTTCTCTTGCTTTGTCGTCTTTAATTTGGACAAACTCGTCATTAGCGCCACTCAAAATAGTGATTGGCGTACCAGCATCAACAGAACCTAAAATTCGATAATTTTTACTTGGACCTGTATGCATGAAAATAAAAAGATTGTCACTAATATAGCCGTTTGGTGTTGCCGTGTTTACTGTGCTATTTTCGTCTGGCTCTTCGGCAAAGCTTATAAAGCTGGTGAAGAGCAGGCTCGCAATGATAAATTGCTTAAAGTTGAACATGCGTGGGCCTTTTATTCTTTGGGTCGTAAAGTTTACAAAATAGTAGGGATTTCGCGGCCTAATAGCAAGGCTTTGTTTATTTTGAATGGCGCGAAATAATTGATTACATAATGAAAATTGCAGCATTTAACGCAATGATTCGGTGTTATTAATCCGCTGACGTTCAGCGAAATTAGCCCGACTATCTATTGATTTAGCGCATATTTGGTGCACTTCTCATCGGATAAAAAGATTGCAAACTTAGCCTCCTTTGTATATTTTGATCCTCCCTTAGACAAATAGGTAAAACACTGCCCTAATGGACACTGAAATAGAACTGAAATTTTTGGTTTCAGATAATGAAGTTCCGCTGATCCCTGCACTCATCACACAGTTTGCAAAAACGGTCACTAACAAGCCTGCTAAAAACTTAACTAACGCCTACTTTGACACGCCAAATCGTGAATTGCGTGCGCTAGATATCGGCCTAAGAACGCGTTGTTGCAATGATGAATGCGAGCAAACGATTAAGCTTGCGGGAGAAGTTGTAGGAGGGTTACATCAACGACCTGAGTACAATTTACCTATTCAATCAGGACGTCCTGACTTGTTAGCGTTTGACGCGAATATTTGGCCTCACGGCATGCAACTTGAGTCTATCGCAGAAAACATATTCCCGATCTTCAGTACGAATTTCATTCGTCGAACTTGGTTAATCGAAACGGATTCAGGAACCAAAATCGAAGTCGTGTTGGATAAAGGGGAAATAGCAGCCCAAGGGAAGATGGAGCTAATCAATGAGCTTGAAATAGAGCTGATTGAGGGAAACAAAGAAGATCTTTTCTTATTAGCCGATCACCTAATTAAACAGGCTGGTATGCGTTTGGGACTTTACTCAAAGGCCGCCAGAGGGTATCGAATTGCCGATGATAAGCCTCTAAAACCAAATAAGTTTATAGGGTTTGTACCGCTCAAATCTCAGGTAACGCAAGAACAAGCGCTAATTGCGACAGTCAGTTATGGTATTCAGTTCGTCCAGAAGCATGAGCAGTGTTATTTTAATAAACCAAGTCTCAAGACATTAAAACGTGTTATTGATGGAGTCTCGCTTATCCGCCACGCGTTTTGGTTGTTCGATGACATCGTTGATAAAAGCTCGACTGAGAGTATTCGTAACGAATTAAAATGGTTGTTGTCAGAACTTGCCTGGGTCGAAAATGCAATTCATTTAAAAACCTATACCTCAAAGCGTCATGCTTATCATAAGAAACTTAATCAGTTTCCCGAGTTGGCGCAGGTCATTACCGATTTGCAAGATGTTCAGCCGACACCGACGGACATTGAAGATTTATTTCATTGCACCCGCTATAACCGTTTGATCCTTTCACTTACTCGCTGGCTGGTTGATAGAGCGTGGCGTAAAAACTGGGATCAAAAAGCACTGAGTGCAGCAGAGCTACCTGTCACAGAAATCGCAAGCCAATTATTTGATAAAGACTGGCAAGAGTTGAAAAACTTGCTTCCACAGGATAAATCGCTTTCTGAAAAAGATTATTTACATGTGAGAATAAAGTTAGAAAACACGCTACTAAGCGGTAACTGTCTGGGCAAGCTTTACGATAAAGAAGCGCGCAAAGCGTTTAGAACGCCTTGGATTGATATCGTTTATGGTATTTATGAGCTAGAAACACTGGCGTATTTATATCAGCTTTGCCAAAGCCAAAACGCAGACGAACTGCAAGAAGTGCAGGCATGGCTTAAGCAAAAATCAGACTTTTTGATAAGTGCTATGGAGCAAAGTCGACAGTCTTCCATGCATAGCGAACCATATTGGTTCTAACCAGATTAAGCGGGGTTTTATCCCGCTTTTTTGTACCACTTCATTACAATCAATACTGCAAATATCAGGTGATGAACTAAACTTGGGTGTATCAATTCTGAGGTAGCCCAATGATCGATATTGACGATAAAGTGCTGAATGATTTGCGCGGCGGATTTAACTTACCTGCTAAGCCTGAAATATTACAAGCCTTACAAAATGAATTATCACAACCGGAGCCTGAGTTATTTACCGTGGCGGAGATTATTGCGGCGGATGTTGGTGCGTCAGCTGCGGTGTTAAAGGTAATTAATTCACCCGCTTATGGTCTTGCCCGTACAATCACAGATATAAAACAAGCAGTGATGTTTTTGGGCGTTAACTGTATTACGCAGCTAGTGACTGGGTATTTGCTTAAAAATGCGTTTGAGCAGTCAAAGTGCTGTATTTCACTGCAGCAGTTTTGGGATAACGCTGCGGATATTTCAAAAGCGGCGATGGTGGTTGGACATCATTTGAAGGCGTCATTACCCATGGAGAATTTGCAGCTGCTCGGACTGTTTCATGATGCCGGGATCCCAGCAATGGCCGTAAAATATCCTGACTACGCTGAGGTAATAAAGCAGTCTATAGAGCGACCTGAGCAAACGCTTATTTACTACGAGCAGCAAAAGTATCCAGTGCCTCACACTGTGATAGGCTACTTTCTTGCGACGTCTTGGCACTTACCTAAAGAAATATGCCAGATGATTTTGCGCCACCATGACGTTAGCTATCTTGAAGAGCAAAAAGATGCGCAGCATGTGCAAACCTTTGCGGCACTTAAACTGGCTGAAAACCTCTGTTTTGAAGCAAAACACTTTAGAAGCGCAGCAGATTGGTATCTATTTAAAGATAAGGTGATGATTGAGCTTAATTTGCATGAAGATGAGTATCAAAACTTAAAAGATGATGTCGATGAAGTATTTATCGGATAGGGGATTATCCACAGGCATTAAAAAAGGCGCACTTGGCGCCTTTTTTACTTTTTGCTGCAGGGGATTATAGGCCTGCAGCCGCACGTAGTGCGTCAGCTTTATCTGTTGCTTCCCAAGGGAACTCTTCACGACCAAAGTGGCCGTAAGCAGCAGTAGGCTGATAAATTGGACGCTCAAGGTCTAGCATAGTGATTAGACCGTAAGGGCGTAAGTCGAAGTGCTCGCGGATAAGTTCGATCAAACGCGACTCATCAAGCTTAGCTGTACCGAAAGTTTCTACGCTGATAGAAGTAGGCTCAGCAACACCGATTGCGTAAGACACTTGGATCTCACACTTGTCAGCAAGGCCAGCGGCAACAATGTTCTTTGCAACGTAACGCGCTGCGTAAGCAGCAGAACGGTCAACTTTTGATGGATCTTTACCTGAGAATGCACCACCACCGTGACGTGCCATACCGCCGTATGTATCTACAATGATTTTACGACCAGTTAGACCACAGTCACCCATAGGACCACCGATAACGAAACGGCCAGTTGGGTTGATGAAGAACTTAGTTGCTTCAGTGATAAGCTCTGCAGGTAGTGTAGGCTTGATGATAGTTTCCATCACCGCTTCTACAAGGTCAGCTTGTGATACCGAATCACAGTGCTGTGTAGATAATACGACCGCGTCGATACCTACTGCTTTACCGTTTTCGTACGCGAATGTTACCTGAGACTTAGCGTCTGGACGTAACCAAGGTAGCGTGCCGTCTTTACGAACTTGCGCTTGGCGCTGAACTAGACGGTGTGAGTAAGTGATAGGCGCAGGCATAAGTACGTCAGTTTCGTTACACGCGTAACCAAACATTAGGCCTTGGTCACCAGCACCTTGCTCTTCTGGACGAGTACGGTCAACACCTTGGTTGATATCAGGTGATTGTTTACCAATCGTGTTAAGGATTGCACATGAATCAGCGTCAAAGCCCATGTCTGAATGTGTGTAACCAATTTCACGCACGGTCTTACGAGTTAATTCCTCGATATCAACCCAAGCGCTAGTCGTGATTTCACCACCAACCATAACCATACCGGTTTTAACGTAAGTTTCACACGCAACACGTGCTTTTGGATCTTGCTCAAGGATGGCATCTAGAACCGCATCAGAGATCTGATCGGCGATTTTATCCGGATGACCCTCAGAAACAGATTCAGAAGTAAATAAATGTTTAGCCATTGTATTTATGCTCACAAATATTGCGCTTCACAAACATCAGGAACAGCGCGAAAAATTAAGGGGCGTATTCTAACCAAAAAACCTAGGCATTGACTAGTTATTTTACGCCTAGACGTCCAAAATTGTGCAAACTTTTTTAATGGTCGGAAAAAGTCCGTCTGTACCCGTTTTTTTATGGCCTTTGCCGTTGCAGTTAGCCATATAAATAAGTAAGAATGGGCTCAAACCCCCGCGAAACACATTTAAAGGTAGGAGAATTCATGCCATCTCGCAAAGAACTTGCTAATGCAATTCGCGTTCTTTCCATGGACGCTGTACAAAAGGCCAAGTCTGGCCACCCTGGAGCCCCTATGGGCATGGCGGACATCGCAGAAGTACTTTGGCGCGATTTTTTAAAGCACAACCCAAGTAATCCTGAGTGGTTCGACAGAGATCGCTTTGTATTATCAAACGGTCACGGCTCGATGTTAATTTATTCATTGTTGCATTTGTCGGGTTATGACTTATCAATTGATGACATCAAAAACTTCCGTCAGCTACACTCAAAAACACCAGGCCATCCAGAGTATGGTTATGCGCCGGGTATTGAAACTACTACAGGCCCATTAGGCCAGGGTATTACTAATGCGGTAGGTATGGCGATTGCTGAAAAAGCATTGGCTGCACAGTTTAACCGTGAAGATTACGACATCGTTAATCACTATACCTATGCTTTTTTAGGTGATGGTTGTTTGATGGAAGGTATCTCACACGAAGCTTGTTCACTTGCGGGTACCCTTGGTCTTGGCAAACTGATTGCATTTTGGGATGACAACGGTATTTCAATCGACGGTGAAGTTGAAGGTTGGTTTAGCGACGATACACCAAAACGCTTTGAGTCTTATGGCTGGCATGTTATCGCCGGTGTTGATGGTCACGATAGCGATGCGATTAAAGCGGCAATCGAAGCGGCGCAAGCAGAGTCTGACAAACCAACCCTTATCTGTTGTAAAACGGTTATCGGTTATGGTTCACCAAACAAGTCTGGTAGCCATGATTGTCACGGTGCACCGCTAGGTGATGATGAAATCAAAGCAGCACGTGAATTCCTTGGTTGGGAGCACGGCGCATTTGAAGTACCGGAAGATGTGTACGCGAAATGGGACGCAACAGCACGTGGTCAAAATCAACAAAGTGACTGGCTGATTAAGTTCACTGAATACCAAATGCATTATCCTGAGCTTGCTGCTGAGTTTGAGCGTCGCATGAAAGGCGAGCTTCCAGCAAACTGGTCTGAGAAAACAGAAGCGTATATTGCAGAGCTTCAAGCGAATCCTGCAAACCCAGCAACTCGTAAAGCATCACAAAATGCATTGAATGCTTTTGGTCCAATTCTACCTGAGTTTATGGGTGGCTCTGCTGACCTTGCGGGTTCTAACTTAACACTTTGGGATCAATCTAAAGGCTTAACGGCAGAAGATGCTGCGGGTAACTATATCTTCTACGGTGTGCGTGAGTTTGGTATGTCTGCCATTATGAATGGTATTGCACTGCACAGAGGCTTTATCCCTTACGGTGCGACATTCCTAATGTTTATGGAATACGCGCGTAATGCGGTACGTATGGCTGCATTGATGAAGCAAAGAAGTATTTTTGTGTATACTCATGATTCAATCGGTCTTGGTGAAGATGGTCCAACACACCAACCAGTAGAACAAATGGCGAACTTACGTACTACGCCAAACCTTGCGAGCTGGCGTCCATGTGACCAAGTTGAGTCAGCAGTTGCTTGGCAGCAAGCGGTTGAACGCGCTGATGGTCCATCTGCACTTGTATTTACCCGTCAAGGTCTTGCGCAGCAGCCACGTACGGCTGAGCAAGTTGCAGCAATTAAGCAAGGTGGTTATGTACTATCTTGTGACGGTGAGCCTGAAATCATCCTTATTGCCACAGGCTCTGAAGTGCAACTTGCAGTTGAGTCTGCGGATAAGCTTCGTGCAGAAGGTAAAAAGGTACGTGTTGTTTCTATGCCTTCGACTGACATTTTTGATGCGCAATCTCCAGCATACAAAGAAAGCGTACTACCAAGCTCAGTAACGCGTCGCGTCGCTATCGAAGCGGGTATTGAGGACTTCTGGTACAAATATGTAGGCCTAAATGGTGCTATAGTTGGTATGACAACGTTTGGTGAGTCAGCGCCTGCTGATGAGCTATTCAAGCTATTTGGCTTTACGGTAGAAAATATCGTTGAGAAGGCAAACGCATTGTTTGCATAATCAAAGAAAAGAAACAAAAAACCCATGCCATGCATGGGTTTTTTTATGCTTAGGGGTTTTGCTAAACCCCTTAAAGTTTTGAGACTGTTTCCTGCTCAAAGCTCAGGTTAGATAGCTAAACCTTAAACTGTTCTACCGATAAGCGTAACTCTTCGGCGAGCTTAGCGACCTCAGAACTGGAAATTGAAGTTTGGCTTGCCCCTTCAGCTGTTTGCTCTGCAATGGTTACAATCGATTCTAAACGTTCGCTAATTTCCTGTGCTACTTGCTGTTGCTCATTCGCAGCGTTTGCAATCTCTTCACTCACATCATGGGCTTGAGAAACGGCAGCAGTAATAGAGTTGAGTGCTTCATTAGCAAGGTCGCTCTGATTTACGCACGACTCCGCCTGCTGCTTGCCTTTCGACATCGCGCCTACTGCTTCTTCGGCACCGGCTTGTAAGGATTCAATCATTGCTTGAATTTCTTGAGTCGACTCTTGAGTTTTACTTGCAAGCGAGCGTACTTCGTCTGCCACTACAGCGAAGCCACGACCTTGTTCACCCGCACGGGCGGCTTCGATTGCAGCGTTTAGTGCAAGGAGGTTAGTTTGCTCGGCAATGCCACGGATAACATCCAAAATACTACCTATCGACGCGCTGTCTTGATGTAGTTTGTTAATCACGCGAGAGGCTTCATCCACTTCTCTTGCGAGTTGCTCAATAGTGTGTTTGTTCTCATGTGAGATGCCTTTGACACGCTCAGCTTCTTTATCAGCATTTTTAATTTCCTGTAGTGCTTGATGCGCGCTGTTGCTTACACCGTGAGACGTGCTACTCATCTCAGTTGTAGCGGTAGCTGCTTGCTCTACCTGTGCCTGCTGATTCTTAATTGCTTGGCTGGATTCCGTAGTGATAGTCGATGTTTCTTCGGACGCTGCAGCAAGCTGCGTCGAACGAGAAATAATGCCAGTGATAAGTTCACGTAAGCTAGAGATTAGGGTGTTACAGCTTCTAGATAATTCACCAAACTCATCTTTTGCTGTGTCATCTAAGCGCTGTGTCATATCGCCACTGGCGACAATGTTTAAGACTCGATTTACTTCCGATAGCGGTTTTGTGATACGACTAACGGTAATGTAGGCAACACCGACGGCCATTAACGTTGCTACTATCATACCAATCCAAGTCCATAGGTTTGCTGTGCCTACATCGGCACGTACGCCTTGTTGTAAGTTAAAGGCGACTTGGCTCGCTTCAGAGAGTAAATCATCTAGCTGAGATAGGGCTGCTTTTGTGGTTTTTTCTGCATTGGTTAGTTCTTTACGTGTCTCGGCTATCGCATTGATCAAGCGTTTTTGATTTTCCGCGATGCTGTTGCTGCCAGTAACTGCATCTTTCAAATTAGTGTAATAGCCTTCGAGATCAGCAAACAAACTACTATCAAGCGCGCTAACGGGGCCACGCATCAAATCAATATTGCGACCTAGCTCTTCAACGAGGTAGCTTTGATCCCTACTTACGATTTCCAGTGTATTGATGTCTTCAACAGTAACAATATCATTGGCGCTAGTCACAACAGAAGAAAAGTTATTTTCTAAGTTATTTGCAGCTTGAAAAGCACGTTTGTCAGCATCTTCTAAGCCATCCAAATCAATGATATCAACCGTCACCATAGTCGCATCTTCTGCGGCAACATCGATAGTAGATAACTGCTCTTTTAATTTGTCCCGTAACGAAAGCTCAGTTGTTTTCTCGTTTACCAAGCTGTTCATGGCTTTTACGAACGCATCATAACTTTTGCCAACATCACGACTGCTTGAGGCCAATTTATTATTAGCGGCAACTACCTGCTGCAGTTCTGAATAGGTTTTGTCAAAGATCTTCTGGCGCTCTTTAAATTGCTGTTTTAGCGTCGCTAGTTCAGTCTCTGAACGTGCATAAAAACTTCCCTGAGCCATTTTGCTCATTAAAGTGAACTCTACTTGCAGAGCAGAGCTTTTAGAGAGTGCTGGTAAAGACAGGTTATTAACCTGTTGAGTTGAGTTGTCAATGTTTGCAATTCTTAATAAAGAATTGCCCCCGATAAGAAGAAGCAACAAGGTGATGGTAATAAAACCACCCCAAATACGTTGGCTAACAGTCAAATTCATAGCTGTCCTACAAAATTTACAAAGCAATACGGATACTTATCGGATTTATTGCGGATAAGTTAAGTATTTTATAGCAGATGTGACAAAAAAATTCAGTAAAAAAGGTCGGATTACAAAAAATAGCAGCTCAACGGATAAAAAGTATAAGCTTCACGTTTTCTTCGAGTGTAGCTTAGTTTTGTAAAAATTAAAGTGGGTGATTACCCTAGATTCGACTTAGGAAAGTTAAATAACCTGAGCTTCGGATAATTAATGCTTTTCTAGCAGCCAGTTTTAGCGCTAACTGCGTTGAATTCACTTCCAATAGCCAGCTATTGGTGCGTAAATTCGCCTGGTTATCCCCAAAACTCTCTGGCTAGATAAGGAAATAATTTAATGTGATTTTAAAAACAACGAGTTAGCTCATTTCTTATCCAAACCTCAGGTTAAATAGCTTAATTGTGCTGGTACTTTTCACCACTGTCGATATTTATCATCGTCATAGGACCTCCCCACACGCAGCCAGTGTCTAAGGCTATAATATTTTTCTTGTTGGTTTCGCCTTCCAAAGCAGCCCAGTGGCCGAAAAGTAGGGTAGTGTCGGCTGGTGTTTGGCTGAGCTCAAACCACGGAGTGAGACCTGCCGCATCTTTTAGGCCAGATTTGTTCTTAAGATCCAGTTCGCCATTTTGTTTTAGAAAGCGCATTCGAGTGAAGACGTTAACAATGGCTTTAAATTTATCTTGTTCACTGAGCTTGTTGTGCTCAAGTCCTGGGTGAGCACCGTACATATTGGCGTAAAACTCAGGGGCTTTTGTTGATTGATAAATGGTTTCGGCAAAGCGTGCATATTCTAGCGCTTGCGTAATATTCCAGCTTGGATGAATACCTGCATGAGAAATAAAAGTTTGCTGTGTTTCAAGCCAAATAGCGAGGGGCTGTGCACGTAATAAGTCAGCATATTTTTGGCATTTAGGGCTGGCAAAAACCGCATCTAATTTATCTTTTGGGTTCGGAGCGACACCCAAAGCAAGACATGCTAAAAAGTGGAGATCGTGATTGCCGAGTGTAATGCTAATAGAGCCAGCGTGTTGATAGAGAAACTCTAGGCAAGCAAGTGAATCGGGTCCTCTG
This sequence comes from Pseudoalteromonas sp. NC201, assembly GCF_002850255.1. Classification (NCBI taxonomy): domain Bacteria; kingdom Pseudomonadati; phylum Pseudomonadota; class Gammaproteobacteria; order Alteromonadales; family Pseudoalteromonadaceae; genus Pseudoalteromonas; species Pseudoalteromonas sp. NC201. The sequence goes on along the minus strand of NZ_CP022522.1, from coordinate 3,264,163 downwards.
GCGATGATGTCACCGACAAAGTATAAATGGTCTTGGCTTGGGTTAAAGTTGACTTGATCGAGTAGCCCGATGAGTGGAGTGAAGCAGCCTTGCAAGTCTCCAATTGCGTATTTTGCCATTTATTACCTGTGGTTTTTTATAACTCAATGTTTTTATTCTGATGTCTAGCATGTATGAGGAACGCGGGGTAAGCCCGCTTCCGCAAAATAAAAATGGTATTAATGCAAAATATTTGGACAGGAAAGTCTAAATACATTGATTGGCGCTTTAAACTCAGTGCCAAACTCATTACGCATTAAATAAAACCCTTCCATTGTACCAACGGGAGTATCGAGCACCGCGCCGCTGGTGTACTGATAGCTCTCGCCAGGACGAATAGTGGGCTGCTCACCAACGACACCTTCACCTTCGACTTCAGTCTCTTTGCCATTAGCGTCGGTAATGAGCCAATAGCGGCTATGTAGCTTGGCATTACATAAGCTATGGTTTTTGATGGTAATTGTATAGGCAAACACATATTTATCCTTTTCAGGCTGTGATTGCGCTTCAACGTAAAAGGTCTCCACCGATACTTTGATAGGTGAGCCAATATTAGTTTGAGTTGTCATATATCCAATTTGCAATTTCAATAAACTGGTTAAGCGACAGGTTTTCAGCGCGAAGTGTAGGGTCGATACCTAAGTTTCGCAGCTGCTCTTCGGTTAACAGGTTCGATAAGCTATTTCTTAGTGTCTTACGACGTTGGTTGAACGCTTCTAAACAAACAGTGTTCAAAAGCTTAGTGCTCTTAGCTGTACGTTGCGACGGATCTTTTGGGATCAATCGAACAACGGCCGAGTCAACTTTAGGTGCTGGTTTAAAGCAATGTGGTGGCACTTCGATCACAGGAATAGCGTGACAATAGTACTGCGTCATGACGCTTAAGCGACCAAAGGCCTTGCTGCCTGGGCCTGCAACCATACGGTTAACCACTTCTTTTTGCAGCATAAAGTGCATATGCTCGACCTGATCTGCAAACTCAAATAAGTGAAATAGCAAAGGGGTTGATACGTTGTAAGGTAAGTTACCAAAGATCTTCAGTTTTTCCCCTTCTTTGATTAAAGAAGAGAAGTCAAACTTCATCGCGTCGCCTTGGTGAACCGTTAATTTAGGTCCCAAGAATGGGTGATGGATCAAGCGCTCGGCAAGATCTTTATCGAGTTCTACAACGGTTAGGTGGCCACTTAAATCACAAACAGGTTCAGTGATAGCACCTAAACCAGGACCGATTTCAACCAGATTGTCTTCAGGTTTTGGGTCGATAGCAGTTACTATCTTGTCGATAATATTGTTGTCATTTAAGAAGTTTTGACCAAAGCGTTTACGCGCTCTGTGTCCGAGATGTACTTTATCTGTCATGCATTCTGTGCTTTTTTGGTTGCGAGCTTAATTGCTTCGCGGATCGCTAATTCAAAACTACCCACTTCAACATCACCAGAGCCGGCTAAATCAAGCGCTGTACCGTGATCAACCGATGTGCGAACAAAGGGTAATCCTAGGGTGATGTTTACTGAGTTTCCAAAACCTTTATATTTTAACACAGGTAAGCCCTGATCGTGATACATTGCGAGCACAGCATCAGCATTATCTAAATATTTAGCTTGGAAAAGGGTGTCAGCTGGCAGCGGTCCAACCAAGTTCATGCCTTGTTTATTCAGCATTTCCAGTGTTGGCTCAATGGTTTCTATTTCTTCACGACCAAGATGACCACTTTCTCCAGCGTGCGGATTTAATCCACAAACTAATACCCTGGGTTGTTCAATACCAAACTTGGTTTGTAGGTCGTGATGTAAAATATGAATGACTTTGCTGAGACGCTCAGGCGTAATTGCCTTTGATACGTACGCCAGTGGGATATGCGTAGTTACTAGCGCTACACGCAGCCCTTCGGTTGCGAGTAGCATTACGACATCAGCGGTATCAGACTGTTGTGCAAAGTACTCAGTATGGCCGCTAAACGAGATCCCAGCTTGGTTAATAATGCCTTTATGAACTGGGCCCGTGACTACCGCTGCAAATGTCCCATCCATATTCTTTTCAGAGGCAATGCGCAAGGTTTCGAGCACATAATGGCCATTGGCTTCATCTAATTGACCAGCGACCACTTCAACACCTTTGTCTACTTGAAGGTAGTAAATGGCACCAGCAGGTGCCGCTTCAGGCGCAGCTTCGCTGTCAAATGGCAGCAACTTGATTTGCTCACCGAGTTCTTTGGCGCGTTTTTCTAGAATACTTTTATCAGCCACCGCAACCAACTGAGCAGGCCATGCGTGCTGAGCCAGTTTGATAACAAGATCTGGGCCAATACCTGCAGGCTCACCCGGTGTAATTGCGATTCTGAGTGTCATAGCCGTTATTCCGCTTCGATAATTTCAATATGCGCTTGGTCACGCATTTCTTTAATCCATTTAAAGCTTTCTTCTTTAAATTTACGGTTAAACAACAGACGGTGTGCGCGATTTAACTTGGCTTGTTCTGTTTTATCGGCTACGCGTTTATCTAGCAGTTGTACAATATGCCAGCCAAATGTACTTCTAAATGGTTCACTGATCTGATCTTTTTCTAGCGACAACAGAGTGTCTCTAAACGCAGGTACGTATGTAGTTGGATCTGTCCAATCGTACTCACCACCTTTAAGTGCAGAGCCTGGATCTTCAGAATATTCTTTAGCCAGCGCTGCAAAGTCAGCGGTACCTGCGCGCAAGTCTTTTACAAAGCCAGTTAGCATTGAGCGTGCTTTTTCTTCACTTAGGATAATAGACGGCTTGATTAAGATATGACGTGAACGCACCTCAACAGTTTCAACGACTTCACGACCACGAATATCTTGTACTTTTAGAATGTGGAAACCTGCACCTGAGCGCAGTGGACCAACTATGTCGTCTTTTTTCGCACCTTTTATGGCCTCAGCGAACAAGGTTGGCATTTCGTTAATTCCCATCCAGCCTAATTGACCACCATCGAGCGCTTTTGAGCCGCTAGAAGAAGCAATTGCGATGCGCTTGAACTCTTTACCTTCGTTCAAAAACTTAATCACGTTATCAGCGCGCTCACGAGCGTCTTCAATTTCTTCTGGAGTCGCTTTATTTGGGATCTTAATCAAGATATGGCCGATATCATACTCTTCCGAGTTACCCGTTTGCTCACTCAATATTTTTTGCAGGTTAGTAACCTCTTGAGGGCTAATATAAATACGGCGGTCAACACTGGCACGGCGCACTTGGCTTGTGGTTATTTCTTTACGGATCTCTTCTCGGTATGCCGGGAAGCTTTCGCCGCTAGCTTCAACTGAGCGACGTAAATCAGCGATAGTACCACCTTGGTCTTGGGCAATATTCGCAATGGTCTGATCCAATTGAGCATCTGAAATTTGCATACCCATACGGTCACCCAGTTGCAACATTAAAGATTGCTCAATGAGTTTATCTATGGCTTGTAAGCGTAATGTTCTATCGCTAGGAAGTTCGGTACCTTGCTGCTCAGCCTGTTCTTTTACACGATTTATTATTTGATCGACTTCGCTTTGTAAAATTACACCATCATTTACTGTGGCAACAACTGTATCTAGCTTTACACGCTCAGCATGTGCTTGAGTAAACAGGCCTGCACTTAAGGAGGCCACTAATAACAACTTTTTTAAATTCATACGGCTTTCTAAATTCTATTTATTCAAAAAATACGGTCTACGGTAACCAAAAATACCCTGTCGAAGGAGTTTACTCGCATCACCACTGCTTTGGCTTCCAAGCCCTGTAAGGACAAATTTAAGGCTGAAGCCAGAATCAAACACTGCTTCATCATTTGTAAGTGTTTGGTTTAAGTTTGTTTCAATTTGACGATTCGCAGTCACCTGAATAGCCCAACAACAAGACTGGTATTGAACACCAACAAAGGATTCAACACTTCTATTTGCCGTCATATCTCGGTGATAGCTTGCTACAAATTGCCAGTTATCGTCAATTGGTAAACTTGTAAAGAGACCGACTTGGTCAATTTCATAGTCTGAGACATCATTAACATAACGATGGTTCAATTGCACTAACTGCTTATCGTCTCCTTTGTAGTCCAAAGTAAAGTGAGACTGCACTAACTCTTTGCTATCCACATCATATTGCACCCCACCTGAGAGGTACCAGCGCTTATGCCAATGTAACATGGATTCAGCGGCAAATAGTGCATTATAGTTGGTATCATCAGTAAATAGCTGTTCAGAAGGCTTTACAGATGACTCAAGATAAATGATCTGACCTGCACTGAAGTTAAAGCGCTCGACATTACTGCTATCGAATACACGCGTAGTTGCACCCACCGTGAATTGATTGGCTTCTGCAATACGGTCATAACCTGAGTAACGGCGTGCTCTAAACAGACCAATAAAGTCATCTTGTAACTTAGCAGTATCGTACCAGCCAATTTGGCTTTGCTCTCTGTGAGGAGTGTAAAGGTACTGAATTTGTGGCTCAAGCGTTTGCGTACCTTGTTCAAAAAAGAACTCGGTACTGCGTTCAAAGTTCAGTTGTCCGTGTACCCGTAAACTAGGCAATGTACGCGTGACAGACTCCTCATACTCTGTATCAGGCATATCTATATTTTGTTCATAACGCGTGTGAAGTAGGCGTGCCTCGGAGGTAAATGACCAAGCGTAGTCGCTGCGTGAAAAAGACACGCGAGGCTCTAGGTGTAATCGCGACGCCTCTGAGATTGGCAAAGCATCATTTTGAAAATAGGCAAACTCACCCTCAAAGTCCCAATCAAGGCCAACAAGTTCATAGCTGTCCCGTGTACGGAAGCTAATTTGCGGTAGTGCAGTGTAGGATTCTCTGTGGTCACCCAACACTTCAAAATCTTGCAACTTTAAGTCGACTAACCAGTCTTCACCAAGGTAACTTAGACTGCCGGTGCGATATAACTGAGTGTCAGTTTCATTGGCGTATTCGGATGTTAAGTCAGTGAGATAGTTATCGTCACTCACATTTGTAACATCAACAAACGCACGCCATTTATCACTTAAATAGCTTTTTTGTTGCCAATGTACTAAATAGCGATCGTCTAGCTGTGGCTCGGAATCATCCTTACTGAGGTATTCGACGCCAATTTTACCTTGATGTTGTTCAGTTAAATATCTGAACTCGGTAATAAGCTGAAATCCTTTATTAGCCATGTACCTTGGTGTTAGGGTCGCGTCGTAGTTAGGAGCTAGATTGAGATAATAAGGGGTGATCAGCTCCAAGCCAAACTTATTTGAGCTGGAAATTGTCGGTGTCAGCAGGCCAGATTTTCGTCTATCATCGATTGGAAACGTAAAGTAGGGTAAATAGATAATTGGCGTGTCCATAATTTTGAACACCGTATTATAGGTTTCACCCCAACCGTCTTCTCGAGAAAGTACAATACTGCTTGCCTCGATACTCCAAAATGGGTCATCAGCAGGACACGTGGTGAAGCTAGAGTTGTCGAGTGAAATTTTGCTGCCAGAGGCATGCAACTTCTCTGCACCACCGCGCCCCAGCTGGTCTGTTAATTCATATTCAGCACCAAGCAAGCTCACGGTGTTAGCATTTAAATCCGCGAATAGCCCATTGCTGTGAACTTTGGTAAATTGGTCACGATAGAGTAGCGGTCCAGAAGCGCTGAGCAGGCCTTCTTTTTTATCGATTAGCGCACGTCTAGCTTCTAAGCTCATGGTTTCAGTGTTAATCACCACATTACCCGAAAACTCAGCACTATCTGTACCTTGTAGTTCTAAGTCATCGGCAACGATATCAATGGCATGTTTGGGCAGCGAGGCTAACGGCTTCCAGTTTTCTGGCTGCATATAGTCTTTACATTGTGCGGCGACAATGTTCGTATTAGCAAAAGCTGTAGAATGAATCGCGGATAATACAGCCAAGCCCCAAATTTTGCGCATTTAATAACCTATTAGCTGAGCATTTAATAATAAGCTCATCATGATAAATGAAAACTGTCGGAAATACAGTAGCATTTAAATATTTACAAGTAGAAGGTGTAATAGTTAATCCATGAATAGTCAAAACCAGCGCGTCGAGTTTATACAGCAAGCAATACATAGTGACGATTTTACGTGTGAGGCTATCACCTCGGATGCCAGTTTCCGGCGTTATTATCGCGTCAAACAACAAACGATGTCGTGGATCTTAATGGAGACACCGGTCGATAAACTCGATAATGCCCCTTTTATTGGTTTAAATACGGTGTTTGCAGAGCAAGGGCTCAATGTGCCACAAATCCTTGCAAATAATGAAGAACAAGGGCTGTTACTGTTACAAGATTTAGGTTCTGAGCATTTGGCCGATAGGTTGGCATTGCCTTCTCGGCTAGAGGATTATCGTGCGTTGATAGCGCTTATTCCAGAAATAGCCAAAACACCAAAGAGTGAATGGATGAAGCCCTATGATGCTGAGTTCGTTGATATGGAACTTAATATCTTTTACGAGTGGCTTGTAACAAAATGGCTTGGTTTAACACCCACCGAATATCAACAAGTGCAATGGCATAATGTGAAGTTGAAACTCGTTGATGCGATGACTCGTCAGCCGCAGGTTACGATGCATCGAGATTTTCATAGTCGCAACCTGATATGTCATCAGTCTCAGTGGTATCTCATTGATTATCAGGATGCGGTACAAGGACCTGTCACTTATGATGCGGTTTCGCTGTTGCGGGATTGTTATACTCGCCTTGATGCACATGAGTTTACCGAGCTTCAGCAACATAGCTTTGACTGCTTAAAAGCGGCAAATTTATTAGGCGATATGGATTTTAGCACCTACCAACATTACTTTGACTTAACGGGGATGCAAAGGCACCTTAAAGCTGCCGGGATTTTTACTCGTCTATTGCAGCGAGACGGCAAAGGCGGGTACTTAGAAAATATTTTGCCAACCTTACGCTACCTCGTTGAAGTAGCGAATAAGTATAAAGAATTTCAGTGGCTTGCAAGCTGGCTAGAGAATGACATAATGCCTCAAGCGCAGGCCAAATTAGGCACAAAATAGAAGTAACAATGAAAGCGATAATTTTATCTGCTGGTCGTGGTAAACGCATGATGCCACTGACCGCGAACCAACCAAAACCTATGCTTAACGTCGCAGGAAAACCACTACTTGAGCATCATATCGAGCGTTTAAAAGCGGCTGGGATCTGCGATATCGTGATAAATCTTGCATGGCAAGGTCAGGTGATAAAAGACTATTTCGGCAATGGTAGTCACTTCGGTGTCAATATTGAGTACAGTGATGAACCTGAGGGGGGATTAGAAACCGCAGGTGGAATCATTCAAGCACTGCCGATGTTATGTGAACAGGATGACAGCTTTATTGTACTCAATGGCGATATTTTTACGGACTATGATGTCAGCAGCTTGGTGCAGTTACAGCTCGGAAGCACAGCAGAGGGCCATTGCGAGGCGCACATTGTGTTGGTAGAAAACCCTGAACATAATCCTGAAGGCGATTTTTGCCTTGCCCATCAGCCGCTCAATCAGCAAAAGTATACCTTGTCTGGTATTGGCAAATATCACCAAAGTTTTTTTACCGAGCTTGGGGCTGGCTTTATAAAACTAGGGCCGTTGCTGCGCAGTGGGCTTGAGCAGCATAAAGTTTCTACTGAACTGTATTTGGGCGCATGGGACGACATCGGCACGCCAGAGCGACTAAAAATGATCAACGAAAAGTTAGGGTATAGCGATGTGGGGTAAATTATTAGGCACAATTTTCGGCTTTTTATTTGGTCGTTGGTTAGGCGCTATTTTAGGGTTTTATCTCGGCCATTTATTTGATAAAAGTTTGCGTCAGGATTTTGATAAAGTCGGTGGCTTTCAAGGTTTCATGAAAGGTGAAGATCTGCATGAGCGCCAAGCCTTGTTCTTTTCCAGCTGTTTTTCTGTGATGGGACATATTGCGAAGTCTAATGGTCGAGTCAGCGAAATCCACATTCAAGCTGCGTCTGCATTTATGAGCGAAATGGGCTTGCAGGGTGAAGAGCGAAAAGAAGCACAACATGCGTTTACTGCGGGAAAAAGCAGTGACTTTTCGATAAAAGAAGCGGTTACCGATTTTAAAGAAGCTTTTGCCAGACGCTATGACTTGAGGCAGCTGTTTTTAGAGATTCAAATTCAAATGGCATTTTGTGATGGTCATGTGTCTGATGCGGAGAAGGCCTTACTTAAACAGGTGAGCAAGTATTTAGGCTTTGCAGAAACACACTTTTTATTCCTGCTAAAACGCTACCAAGCAGAATTTGAGTTTCGCCGCTCACAGGCGTCGGGGAGATCGCAACATCAATACCAGCAACATGGCGGCCGTCAACCAGCATCACAAGATAATGGCTTAAGCCGTGCTAAAGCTTTGGCTGTACTGGGATTGAGTGAAGAGGCAAATGAGCGTGATATCAAAAAAGCTTACCGCAAACTGATGTCGCAGCATCACCCTGACAAATTGGTGTCTCAGGGATTACCTAAGCATATGATGGAAGTTGCAAAGCGTAAAAGCCAAGATATTCAGTCTGCCTATGAATATTTAAAAAAGAGCTAACTTGAAACACTATAAGACGCGTAAAAAGCCGAGTAACTCCTTTCTGAGCCTTTGATGTTGGAGTGGATCGGTTTTTTCTCCAAAAAGCTCCCGTTGGCGATAATCAAATTTACTGTTTTTTCTCGCCCAGCGCGCTCTGTCCGGCGTATTGTCGACCACAATAGGATTGTCAAAACTGTAGTAAACATCCAGTAAAGCAGGGCTTATCAGAGAAAGGTTGGATGCTAAGTGCTTTTGCCGCGTTGCATTAGGCAGTTGTGGGCTAACAACGGCAAAGGCATCGATACGTAGTTTGGGCAGAGTAGCTAAGTGCTCACCGAATAAACCTGCGCTATTACCAAATGCGACAACCACCAACTTTTCTGTTTGAGTCATGGACAGGGTGTTGTAAAGCACCTCAAAGCGGCTGATCAGGGCCATTTTATATTCGTCGAGATTAGATTCTGAAATGGGTGCAAGCGTTTGCTGAGCCGGTTTTTCAGCATCGGGGAGCGCGATGTCTTGCTCTAGCAGACTTGGTGCATAAGAAAGGTCCGGCGGAGTAAGGGTATAGGTGTCGTAGCCATCATCGCTTAAGCGCTTTGCAAGAAAGCTTATGCCGCTGTTATTGAGGGGCGGAGTTTGCATGTCTGGTAATAAGATCACGATGCCTTCACGAGCAGCTGCCATATATTCTTGATGAAATACATAAAAGCTTTCGTTTTCGCTTTCCAGTTTCATCAGTTGCGATGGCTCGTAGAAGCGATTAGCGTCTTGCTGATAAAGAGAACCAAGTGGTGCTGCGTCAATATGTTCTGCTGCAAAAGTCGTCGCGGGTAAAGTGGTAACAAGTAATAAAAGCGTTCTGATGATCATGGTACAAGCGCGTAAAATATCATAATTGGTTATCGACCAGTTAAGTGAAAGCTTTAGCTGTCGCTATTTTTTAGCGTTTTAAGTTAAACTGCTCGGCAGTGGAAATGAAAGGAGAAATTTGTGCAGTATAAAGATAGCAAACGAGACTATCTCTTTATGTTTTTAAAAGGGGCCGGAATGGGAGCTGCGGATGTTGTCCCAGGCGTTTCTGGCGGCACCATTGCTTTTATTACCGGCATCTATGCACGCTTTTTAAATGCCATCAAAAGTGTGAACTTACAGGCTTTGAGCACATTGCGCCGTGACGGCCTAAAAGCAACGTGGCAGTACATTGATGGTAGCTTTTTACTGGCGGTATTTTCTGGTTTGCTCATCAGTGCAGCGTCTTTGGCGAAGGTGATCACTTATTTATTGGAAGCACACCAAACACTGGTATGGTCATTTTTCTTTGGTCTTATCGTCGCTTCTTTTATTTATGTTGCAAAACAGGTCTCTCATTGGAACGGCCAAAATATTATCGCCTGCGTAGTTGGTGCTGTCGTGGCCTTTGCTATTACTTCTCTTTCACCAGCTGAAGCGCAAGCATCTCATTGGATGTTTTTTATCTCAGGTGCTATTGCCATTTGCGCGATGATCTTACCTGGGATCTCAGGGAGCTTTATTCTACTGTTATTGGGTATGTATGGCCATGTACTCAGTGCGGTGAACCAGCTTGAATTTGGCTTAGTGAGTCTATTCTTACTAGGTTGTATTGTGGGGTTAATGTCGTTTTCGCGCCTACTCAGCTGGCTATTGGCGCACTATCAACAAGTAACGTTTTCGCTACTAGCTGGCTTTTTACTTGGCTCGCTTAATTTATTGTGGCCTTGGAAACAAGTGCTTACGACTTACGTGAATTCCAGTGGTATAGAAAAGCCATTGAGTCAGGCCAATATTTTGCCAGCACAATACAGTACGCTGTATGGTCAAGACCCGAATACGTTGGCATGTATTGCGCTTGCCATTGCAGGCCTTGCGCTGATCTTAACCATTGAAAAGATAAGCGAAAAATATTAATAACATAGACATCTAGAACAATAGATACGTGTTGAGCTTACGTGTCTATTGTTCTAAACCACCCAGTCACAGAAAGTCGCGGCGCTTTTGTAAATGGCGCGACGTAAGTCACAGAATGAATTTTACTTACATCAAAAACCACCAGTGAATTGAACTTAGGTGCATAACTTTTAGTGGGTGTGCCATCACGTTCAAAAAACTGCAGTAGCCCGCCCCAGTCAGGGTGCCAACTTTTGCTTAGGCTAAGTACATAGGCATAAACCCGGCCCTCAGCTTCAACAATATCATTATGTCGCGTTAAATACTGACCACCAATAAATCGTGTTGCTTGGGCAGAGGTACGGATAATGTTCTGTCCAGATATCGCGGAAAAGCAGGACTGTACAGCGCTACTATTGAGGTTATTGTAGAGCTTTTTCAGCGCCTCAGGGCTCGTCGATTCTATGGAGTGGCGGCCATACATAAAACCAACGCCACGTGATGCATAGCTATGTATATCTTCGAGCAAGGCTTGCTGCTCTTGCGGTGTTAAGGCAAGAATATCACTGTCTTTGACTGATTTTGCTGTCCCGTTATGAAAAAGTGCGAGTTGGTAGTCTAGGTTACAGAGGCACTCATGTAGTTGTTGAGCGTTTGTATCGTCTAGAATATTTTCAATCCGTGCAAAGCCTTCGTTGCTCAATTTTTGCTGTAATTCAATTTGTTGTTGCTGCGAAAGTTGAAGCATAAATACCTACTGCTGATGTATGGGCCTGTTTGTAATATTGTAAACAGGATGCCTTAGACTTCAGTCCAATGCTGATTATTTTTTATCTATGCTAAAGTGAGTTTGGCTGAAATGCCATCCCTCTGCACTCATCGATAGGCAAAAAAATGAAAATCAATGGACTACTGCTATTCTGTTGCGCATGGGTCATATCCGTGATCCCATCACCAGCCTTGGCGGCTCAAGGCACTTTAGATCTTACCAGCTCGACACTCGGCTTGGTTTGTATTGTTGTCTTCGTTTTAGCATACGCACTTGTAATGCTCGAAGAAAAACTCCATATGCGAAAATCAAAGCCAGTGCTCGTGGCGGCAGGCGTCATTTGGCTCATGATTGGGGCGTATTACGTCAATCAGGGGCAACCCGATGTTACCGAGCATGCATTTCGGCACAATTTGTTAGAATTTGCGGAGCTGATGTTGTTCTTGCTGGTTGCGATGACTTATATCAACGCACTAGAGGAACGCCGCCTTTTTGATGCGCTACGAGCGTGGATGATCCAAAAGGGTTTTAGCTATAAGAATCTCTTTTGGATCACTGGGTTTTTATCCTTTTTTATCTCTCCAATTGCAGATAACCTAACCACAGCCTTACTGATGTGTGCTGTGGTGATGAAGGTGGCTGAAGGTGACAAAGAGTTTATCAATTTAAGCTGTATCAATATTGTGATAGCAGCCAATGCAGGCGGTGCATTCAGCCCCTTTGGTGACATTACCACTTTGATGGTATGGCAAGCTGGTATGGTACATTTCAGCGAATTTTTAGCGCTATTTGTTCCTTCACTGGTCAATTACATCGTACCAGCACTCGTAATGAGTTATTTTGTGGCGGATAGAAAGCCCAGTGCAGTTTACGAAAGAGTAGAGCTTAAACGCGGCGCTTTGAGAATTTTAACTTTGTTCCTACTGACTGTCGCAACCGCTGTGCTTTCACACAGCTTGCTGCATTTACCACCGGTTCTTGGCATGATGATGGGCTTGGGCTACCTACAGTTTTTTGGTTACTTCCTAAGAATGACATTGCCTGGGTCATTAGCAAGAAAGCGAGCGATGGCCGAGAGAGAAGGGGATCAAGAGCGTCTCGAGAAGTTAGGAAGTGTTGTGCCATTCGATGTGTTTAGCAAAGTTTCACGCGCTGAGTGGGATACCTTATTATTCTTCTACGGCATCGTTATGTGTGTTGGTGGTCTTGGGTTTCTCGGTTATTTAAGTTTAATGTCAGAGATATTATACGGTGAATGGTCTGCAACCTATGCCAACGTATTCTTAGGCATTATTTCTGCGGTCATCGATAACATTCCAGTGATGTTTGCCGTGCTGTCGATGCAACCTGAAATGTCACATGGCCATTGGTTGTTGATCACGCTTACGGCTGGGGTAGGGGGAAGTTTACTTTCTATTGGCTCTGCGGCAGGTGTTGCGCTTATGGGGCAAGCTAGAGGCTATTATACTTTTATGGGGCACTTAAAGTGGGCACCTGTGATCTTGCTTGGTTATATCGCGAGCATTTTATGTCACCTGTGGCTTAACGAATCTGCTTTTAGCGTGTTTGGCTAGCGCTTACACAAGGTGTAGTGAGAGTGAATAATCAATATGTGCTTCACTCTCACTGCTTTTATTGCTCGGCGAGGTAATGCCGATAACGTTGTACCCATTCCTGTGATACTGGTTTATCCATATTCAGCACTTTCTCTACTTCAGTAATTACAATTGCACCATGTATTTTTCCTACCATAACGGGCGTCGCAACATCAGTGTTTGGTTTGATGCTACCATTAATCACTTCCACGGCCGCTACTCCTAATTCCGTGGCGAGCATTCTATCTTCAACAGATGGTGCCCCACCTCGTTGAATATGGCCTAACACGCAAAGTGCACAATTGATATCGTCATTGCTATTTAACTCTGTCTTAAGCGCTTGAGCGCCGCCTGGCCATAAATTTTCGGCCAGTATTATCAAAAAGCTACCGTGTTGATGTTGTTGCTCTATGGCATTTTTGAGATGAGCTAAGACCTGATAGGTATTCTCTACCGTGCAATTTTCAAATGAAATGATAGCCTCAGCACCTGTCGCAATACCTACATGGTAAGCAATATGCCCGTTATGACGACCCATCACCTCGGTGATAAAAACTCGCTCAAAGGCATTTGCGGTATCACGGATTTTATCTATTGCGGAGGTGGCAGTATTGATGGCTGTGGAAAAGCCAATGGTGTTGTCACACCCTGAAAGGTCGTTATCTATAGTACCGGGAATACCAATTAGCTGACCTTGCCAGTGAGCTGCCAGCGCCTGCATTCCCCTAAACGAGCCGTCACCACCAATCACAATAAGTACGTCAATATGGAGCTTTCTCAGGGCATTTGCTGCTTGCAGCACGCCTGAGGGTTCTAGCATCGCAGGGCAGCGGGCACTTTTTAGAATTGTGCCACCAAGTTGGGTGATATCGGTGACGGAAACCGCACTTAGCTCGGTGTACTCTTGATTAATTAGACCATTGTAACCATGAAAAAAGCCAAAGCACTGAAATCCAGACCTCAGGGCACTTAACGTGATAGCTCTAATCGCTGAGTTCATCCCCGGCGCATCACCGCCACTTGTCAATACTGCTATCCTTTTCGTCATGTCGTCACTCTAACATTGCTTGGTTATTCTTTTTGTATACTATCAGAGTGATTTGAAGACAAGTTGATCGACATTAAATATAGAGATTAAGTGCGAGGATATAGAGAGGTAAAACGGCATTTAGGTTTACCTAAATGCCGTTTTAATTAACGTTGCGTGACTTTGCTAGCAAGTTCTTCACGTTGTGCGGTCGGTAGGTTATCCACGACGATTTGATAAGAATCATCAATCATTTTCTTTATTTCGTCTTCTGGAATAGTGCCATCTAAGATGACTGTATTCCAAAGACGCTTATTCATGTGATAACCTGGCACAACAGACGAATACTTATCTCTAAGCAATAATGCTTCGTCAGGGTCGCATTTTACATTTAACCACCAAACAGGTTCACCATTTTCATTTACTTGCCCCTCTTTCCCCTCAGTCAGAGTTGCAAACATTTTATGTTGAACTTTGTACACATCTACGTCTTGCGCAAAAGGCTTAGTGATAAAGGTTGCAGGCTTGGCCTGCAAATATTCATGTACGCTTTTCTGATCCATAGCCCGTGTCCTTGAAGTAACAGTTAATACTACATGAGAGTAAGTTTAGCAGCTCTTGTGATAATACTGTAATCGTCTATCAGTAAAAACTATCAGAAAGTCTATACTATGGCGTTATAACGCAGACAATTATTGAATAACTGACCGTTTTATATCGGTTTAACTCACAGTTGACGATTAAAATAAGTACAGTGTGTAAAAGCACTAAAATTTCAGTCGTCTACAATATTAGAAAAGCTAACTTTTAATTTCCAGTTAAGGACAAAGTCTGCTCAACACAGTACGCTAAAAATACACTCATAACCTAAGTGGACTAAGCTAGGAAATCATTGGCATTTGACCGTAAAAAATTTCCCACTTGTCTCTATTTCCCAAATTAGGAAAGTTACGGCATAACACCCCTTGTGCAATGCTATACCTCTAAACAGTCCGCTATTAAATTAAATAATACAAAAATATGCAACAATAATTTCTTCATTGATTAAATATTGAACGTTGTGTAGACTCATCGCCCGCATTAGTAAATAGTATCGAAATGTGATGTTTCTTTCCCAATAAAGAATGTTTTAGTTTTCTTTTTGAATTAAAAAACCGAGGTGTATCAGTGGCTTTTGGAATTATTTCAGCTTTATGTGCGATGGCAATGTATCTTCAAACTCTGTGGACTGGAATGCCGAGAAAACGCTGGTTAAGTTTGGCTTTAGTGGCAGGTCCCGCGGCGCTGGTTCTTTTTCGAGTGCACTATCGCAGAGCGTGGATGCGTCGATGCGCAAATTTAGTTAGTTGGAAAGCATAAACGTAGTTAGGTCAAATGAAATAAGGCTATTGTACGAGCTGTAGGTTTGGTTTTTCACTCGGGGTGTGTTGCTTTAAAAATTGCTCAAATTCATTGCTTGAAAGCGGTTTTGAATAGTAATAGCCCTGAACTGTTTGGCAGTTTAACTGTTCTAAAATATTGAGTTGCTCTTCATTTTCAACACCTTCTGCGACAACATGAAGGTCTAAGTTGTGCGCGATAGTGACAATAGAGTCCACCATGTTTCTGCCGCGCTCGTTACCCATGTCATCGATAAATGCTTTATCGACCTTGAGTGTATTCAGTGGAAATTGCTTGAGATAAGCCAGTGATGAATAACCAGTACCAAAGTCATCCATGGCTAAGTGTATTCCTCTAGCACTGAGGGAGCGCATTATCGAAATTGCTTCTTTTGGATCGTCCATCACCGTTCCTTCTGTGATTTCTAACTCAAGAAAATAAGAAGGAAGTTGATTTTTTTGCAAGATAATGTCGATACGAGTGGTCAAATCCGGCAAGCTAAACTGTTTTGCTGATAAATTCACCGCAACTCTGCCATTAAACAATCCTTTATCAATCCAGCGCTTCACATCACGGCATGCTTTGTCTAAAACGACCTCTCCAATTTCGATGATCTGTCCAGTTTCTTCTGCGATGGGGATAAATACACCAGGACTTATCACCCCCTTTTTTGGGGTAATGAAACGTACTAACGCTTCCATACCAACCAGTTCGCCGGTTTTAATGTTCATTTTTGGCTGATAGTAGACAACAAAGTGATCCTCTTTGAGGCCATAACGCATTAAGTTTTCTATTTGCAGACGTTTAACCGCTTGCTCATTCATTGAATCATTAAAGAATAAATAATGGTTACCCTTTTGCTTGGCATGATACATAGCGGTATCTGCATTTTTCAGCAGGCTTTCAGGAGACTTACCATCTTCAGGGCATAGTACAATCCCAACAGAAGAGGTGATCACTAACTCGTGGTTAGCAATTTTAAAAGGCGTAGCAATCGCAGCTAGAAACTGTTTTGCAGTACGTGTAATAGTGTGAATATCATTGGTGCCTGAAATTACCAATGCAAACTCATCACCACCCAGCCGGTAAAAGGTATCTTGTTGGCGAGCAAGTTTATTTAGCCGCATTGCTAGTTTTGCTAGTAGCGTATCACCTAACTGGTGGCCCAGCGAATCGTTGATCTTTTTAAAGTTATCTAAGTCGAAGACAAGTAGGGCATGATGCGCCCCTTGTAACGATAGCTTTTGTAGATTGGTAAAGAACAGGTTGCGATTGGGGAGACCTGTCGTACGATCGCGATTTGATAAATTGTGGAGTTGTGATTCTGCTTTCTTACGTTCGGTTAAATCTGAGTAAACAACCACATAGTTGCTGATCTGGCCGTGATTATTTTTAATCTCGTCAATCGTAATTTCTATAGGCAAGAGTACGTCTGCTGCATTACGAAGTTTGAGTTCTTCTTGCCAATGCTCTGTTTGCTTTAGCTGAGCTTTTACTTGGGCGACAAACTTCTGATCATAACCCGGTAAGTTAAAGTGCTTATTCAGATAATGTTCCCGTTGACCACCAAATAGCTTCAAGTAGCTTGGATTTAGGTCGACTAAATTATAATGTTTGTCGTAAATTGCGATTGCGTCAGTAAGTGATTCAACACATTTTGCAAACAGATTTAACCTTTCTTCGGTACTCTTGAAGTGACTAATATCGCGAACCGTACCTGTCATTCTTAAGGGGTTGAGGTTGGCATCTTTCTCGATAATTTTGCCTCGGTCTAACACCCAATGATACTGACCTAGTTCATCTTTAATACGATAGCTTGCTTCAAAGAAAGGTGTCTTTTCTGCGAAATGCTGTTTCATCAGCTTTTCAACGATTAATAGGTCTTGCGGATGGATCCTATGCTGGTTGGGGATGATGCCGCCAGGCTTGGCAGAGTTCATGCCGTATTTGTCGTTGATCCGAACAATCTCACCTGATTGAATATTCCAGTCCCATAGTGTATCGCCACTGCCTTCAATCGTACTTTTAAATCGTTGTTCTGAGTGCTTAAGTTGAAGAGTGGACTTTTTGAGTTGGTGATTCGACCAAACTAAGTAAGGAATGCTGAGCAGAGCAATCACGCATGGTACAAGCCAGGCTAACTGGGCACCAGTTAATACACTTGCTTCACTGGCGTAAGTTACATGCGGAGTCAGTGATAAAAGTAGTGCATTGATTGTTATTGTTTTTATTTTTAGGCTCATATTATGCGTAATTCATAACTGCAATCTCTAATCTAAATCAAGCCATTGTAGTAGTCAAAAGGAAAACGTTGATTAAGGGTAAATTCAGGTTAATTGCGGTTTTTCACAACAGCGAAACAAAGTTTCAGATGAAATTCATTGCGCTAACGAATATGGTTGCGCATTTTTTGAGCTTCAGTTGAGACTTATATGGATGCGCTAGGTGAGGAAAGTCTTATTAGGTATCTGAAAACTTGATAAGCGCTCCTTGCTTACACTAAAGCATTAATTGCACTTTAAAATCAATCGTGGAGCATTTGGCTCTAGCATCTTATCTATATAGGCAAGGATGTCTTCTAGTTCCAAATCGGCCAAAGCTTGGATTAATCTTTGTTGCATATCAAACTGGTGAAAGTCATTGGTAATTGAAATCCACAAACGCTGCGCTCTTAGCCTCAGGTTTTTGTCTTGCTCCGAAATATGTAACAACAAGCTTTCTTTAGAGCGCTGCCAACTTTTCTCATCTAACTGATGTAATTGCTTTGCAAATTGTTTAAGAAATCTAGCATGCCTTGTAAGTAGGTGTTTACTATCAAAGTTGGGGGATTGAATATAAAAAGCGATACCCGCACGTGTATTGAATGGTGCATATCCAGCGCCAACCAAATAACCAAGTTGTTCCTTCGTTCTTAACTGTTCAAAGTAATCTTGATTTATGAGGTTATTAACCGCCATCATGGTGACTTTTTCTTCAACAGAATCGGTACGTGATTGAAAATATTCAATGAAGGCATAATCACTGCCTTCACGTTCGATATGTTGTTCCGTTAGTTGCGTCAACTCGTTTAAGGGACGTTTCAGATCTTCCAAGATTTCGCTGCTTGAAAACAGCCCGTGTACTGATGTTTTTAATTTTTCAGCATGTTTTAGTTGCCAATTACCATGCATAAAAGCTTTGACGTGAATGGCTGAAAAAAACTGCTTTCTGAATAATTGAAATTCGTTAAAGCTGGCACTTTTAAGTGCGCTGGCTAAATCTTCAGGACTTGGATTCCATGGCATCAAGTGAGCCCCAAGTCTGCTAAATAGTTCGCTCACTGGTTTATTCTTATTGTGATTTTTCCAGTGGCGGATAAGTTGCTTTTTATATTCTGCAAAGCGAGCTGCATGGATAGGTTGGTTCAGTAGCGCCTCGACTAGCTCTAAAACCAAGGTAATTTGATTACCTGTAAGTCCTGCAGTGTGCAGGGTTAAGCCTCCTTGATGAGAATTAATATGATAACTAAGGCCTGCCAATTCTGCGCTATAAAAACGCTCTGCAACAGCATCCATAAAGAGATCGGCAAACAGGCGAGATAGTGCCATATGTTTATGACAGGTGACGGACGGGGCGGAGTCTATTTCGAGATAAAAATGCCCCTTGGTAACTCTAAAAGTCAGATCTTGTTTAAACCAAAATTCAAATCCAGGCTGATCAGCAAGGCGGATCGGCGTATCTTGCTCGCTCTCTATATCATGAAGTGGATTTTTCGCGCTAAGGTATGGATTAATCAATGGCAGTGACATTTGTGGCAAAGGCATATGCACATTATAAAGAGACTCAATCCAGTCTGTAGCTATCGGCGAGACACTATATGGCGTGTTGTACCACTTGGCCTTTTTATTTACCTCTACATTAGGGTGGATAAGCACAAGGCGCATATTGGTAGGGCACAAATGCATCAGTAGTTTTTCGTGTTGCTCTTGAGAAAAGCCATCCATGCGATAATCACCATAGAGAAAATCTTCTTCCTCATAGTGGTGCATATTAACGCTGATTGAATTTACCCAGTCTAACATGCGGCCAACTTCTTGGTTATCGAACGCGATATCCAGTAAAGTACTTTTGTCTTGGTAAAGGCGTGGTAGTGCGGCGGTATTTTGCTTAATTAAAGCTATGTACTCGAATAGCATTTCCACTATGTCTTCATAGTATTCAATCCCTTCATCGGTAAGTGCAAAACTGATGTTAAAGTCTCTGAAATTACTACCCGTGATCCCACCACCAGCCGATAGTGCATTGATCCAACCTTGTGACTTGAGGATAGAGTACAGCGAGCCTTTACCTTCATACCCTAACAAATGGGCTAAAAAGCTCACACTCTTATGGCGGTATAAATCTGTAGGGTTGGGCATAGCAAAACTGACAATAAGTTTTTGCATATGCTTTCGGGGTTTGATTTTTAACTCTAATTGCAAGTCGCATTCACGATACATCGGAACTTGTATCGCTGGTTTTTCTTCTTTGGAGCCAATTATTTTCGCAAACGGTAAACTGTAGGATTCCAAGGTTGTCAACGGTTGTGGTCCGGCAACAACTAGTGTCATCCACTGAGCTTTATAATACTTATTAAAAAATGCGCGTAATTCACGGGCTATATTGCCATTACGATCCGCGAGAGTGTCTCGCGTACCAACAGAAAACTTGGCGAATGGGTGTTTAGGATTGATGGTTTCTTTATGAACTTGATAGATGCGACGGCCATCATCTTTGACTTTCATTTTAAACTCAGCGTCAATCGCCTCTCGTTCTTTTTCTGTGTCGCTATCACTCAATAAAGGAGATACAAAGAATTGGCTAAAACGCGCTAATGCTTCATCTAATCGTTCGGCGTCACAGTCAAAGTAATAGCTTGAATGCTCAGTACCTGTCCATGCGTTGCTTTGACCACCATATTGACTAATAAATTGAGAAAACCCACCAGAGTCAGGGTGTTCAACAGTACCAAGAAACAGCATATGTTCTAAAAAGTGTGCCATCCCTTGGCGATCTTCAGGATCGTCAAAGTGACCAACATTAACGGTTAATGATACGGCGCACTTAGCGGTTGAATCGTCATTGATCAACAAGACTCTAAGACCATTGTCCAGTGTTAGTAATTGGTACTGCCGACTATCATTATTACTCAGTTTCAATATGCTGCTGCCGATAAATTAGTTAAAAGATAACTGAAGGTAATTAGAATTTCATTTCATGTTAATCCTTCATTTGTTTTAATATAGCGAACAAACCAGTGAGATAGCTACCGGTTTAGAAGAAAATAATATCCAGCTGCATATATTGAGAAGTCAGCAAGCATAAGATCCGATGTTGTGAGTGGTACAAAAGGGAAAGACCATTAGCGACAATAGTTTAAATGCGGATCTCATCGCGCTTAAGTAAATATATGTAGGATGATATAAATAGAAGGTGCTGAACAGTATGAAGACTATCTTAATAATGCGTCATGGTGAGGCTGAACCTATGCAGGCTGATGATGCGAGTAGAAACTTAACCGAACAGGGGCTACAGCAAGCCAAGGATGTAGGCGAGTGGTTGAAACAATACTTTGAGATAGATGCTGCGCTTGTAAGCCCCTTCGTCAGAGCACAACAAACAGCGGAGCAAGTACTTGCACCTCAAACTCCCAAATTTATTGAAACCTGTTCAGACATAGTGCCGAGTGGTTCAGCACACACAGCTATCGATTATCTAGAAACGCTTATGTCTATGTATCCCGTATATCAAACTTGGATTTTGGTTGCACATATGCCGATTGTCAGCTATTTAGTCGATCGTTTGTGTCCTGATACGATGCCTATCTTCTCGACTGCTGCTGTAGCTATAATTGAATACAATGAACAGACTGGACGCGCCGAATTTACATCAATGCAGTTACCTTAAGCTTTTTATTCATAATTGGCATAGAAAGGCTAAAACTTCCCTTTAATCGGTCTAATGTCCTCTTTTTAATTTTGTTTGAACTTTATCATTACACCGGTGTCATATCATTGGCATTGCAATCATGGTTTCCGATATGGCCAATACGTTTGTTTGGGCGCAAATTTGTATTGTTTAGGTAACCGGCACAGTTTCGACCGCTGTGTTATGGTTCTGTTATCGGTAAAGGTGGTTTTTTGGAACTTATATACTATTAAGTTTAAAGGACAATTGTCCGCTTTTTTGTGTTTTTTGTTGCTAAATGTTGTAAACTGTCAGCTAACGTCGCTGAAAGTTGCAAAAAAATTGATTTTTTAGTTCGGTTTATAAAGCAAAGTAGAAATTACCTGCTATAATTACCGCCGTCTCGTTCAGCCTTACAAAGTTGTATCGCACTCTCGACTGTAAGGTCCGCGTTATTATATTCAAATCGCGAAAAATTGAACGTTCACGCCTAAGTGAAACGGCGCCCAAATTTTAAACCGTTGAACAAAGAGTGCACTAAAAGGTCGAAAACCAACATGAAAGCAATGAAAAGATCTACGTTAGCTACCCTTATTAATGCTACGTTGTTCTCTGCTGTGGCAGGTACTTCATTTTCTGCACTTGCTGAAGAAGAGCAAGCCAAAAAAAATCAACTAGAAGTTATTCAAATTACCGCACGTAAACGTGTTGAAAACGCACAAGAAGTACCTGTGTCTGTTTCAGCGCTCCAAGGTGATAACTTGAATGCTTACAGCTCAGCGGGTATGGACATTCGCTTTATGAATGCGAAGATCCCAAGTTTATCGGTAGAATCTTCGTTTGGTCGTACTTTCCCACGTTTTTACGTACGTGGATTAGGTAACACAGACTTCGATCTAAATGCTTCTCAACCTGTATCTTTGGTTGTTGATGAAGTGGTTCAAGAAAACCCTATTCTAAAAGGCTTCCCTGTATTCGATATTGCACGTATTGAAGTATTACGTGGTCCTCAGGGCACGCTATTTGGTCGCAATACGCCAGCAGGTCTTGTTAAATTTGACACAGTTAGACCAAGCCAAGAGTTTGATGGCTATGCTGCTGTTTCTTATGGTAGCCGCGGTGCGGTAGACTTTGAAGGCGCAGTAGGCGGCTCAGTAACTGATCGTATATCAACGCGTATTTCTGCATTGTGGCAGGAACAAGAAGACTATATCGATGTAAAAGCGCCAGGCTTCGAAAAAGAAGATTCTCTAGGTGGTTACAGCGAGCAAGCCGTTCGTGTTCAATTCCTATATGAAGGCGATGATTTTAACGGCCTACTTAACTACCACTACCGTGATTTAGATGGTCGCCCAATTGCATTTCGCGCAAATTTAATTGAAGCTGGCACAAACAACATTAACCCATTGTATGACAACGATGTGGTATATCACGATGCAGCCTCTCGCTCAACGCAACAGGTTGAAACTCAAGGTTTGAGTCTAAAGCTTGAGTGGGATTTACCTGAGCATACTGTAACGTCAATTACTGCTTGGGAAAGTGCTGAAATCTATTCTCGTGCAGACGTTGACGGTGGTTACGGCCCAAATAATGCTGGCGTTTCAGGTCCTGGTTTGATTATTTTCACTTCTGAAACAGCTGATGTTATTCCTGAGCACAACCAGTATACGCAAGAACTTCGTTTATCAAGCAACTTTTCAGGCGACTATAACTATCAGGTAGGTCTCTTCTTATTTGAAGAAGATCTCATGATTGAAAGCTATAGCTTCGATACGAATGGCTATGATGCTGCGTATGCCCAGTATGGCGTGCAGAACGGTTACGCTTACCAAGATCAAGATACATCGGCATGGGCGGTATTCGGCTCTTTTGATTACACCGTATCTGATGACTTAAAAGTAACAGCTGGTTTGCGTTATTCTGACGATGAGAAAGAGTTTTACGCTAAACGTACTAAAAACCCAACACCTTGGAATGGCTCTCCTGATGTACTTGATGGTACCGCTAACCCAAGCGATAGCCATGTAAGCTGGGATTTAAGTGCCACTTACAAGCTAACTGATGACGTAAACTTGTTTGGTCGTCTTGCTAACGGCTTCCGTGCTCCAAGTGTTCAAGGCCGTATTTTGTTCGGTGATGAAGTAACTGTTGCTAAGTCAGAAACTACCAACTCGATTGAAGCTGGTATTAAGTCAGACGTACTTGATGGCCAAGGTCGTGTAAACGCGACGGTATTCTACTATCAGATGGACGACCAACAGCTAACGGCTGTAGGTGGTGGTGCTAACTTTAATCGCCTAGTGAATGCAGACAAGACAACCGGTTATGGTTTTGAGCTTGATACTGAGTGGGTGTTAACTGACGAGCTAAATGCAACGTTTAACCTAAGCTATAACAAAACTGAGCTTGAAGACAAAAACCTTGCAGTTCAGGTTTGTGCTCAATGTACCGTCACAAACACAGTTAATGGTCAGGGCTTAGCTGTACTTGATGGTAACAGCCTACCTCACGCTCCTGAGTGGATTGCAAACGCAACACTTCGCTACACCAAAGAGTTAGAAGATGGCGAGTTCTTTGTATATGGTGATATGTCTTACCGTAGTGAAGTAGACTTCTTCTTATACAAATCAGTAGAATTTGAAGGCGAAGCCTTGTTTGAAACAGGTCTTCGTGCTGGTTATATGTGGTTTGAAGGCGATAACGAATATGAAGTGTCAGCCTTTGTTCGTAACCTATTTGACGAGCAAGTGGTTATCGGTGGTGTAGATTTCAATAACAACACCGGTATGCTAAATGAAGCGCGCTTCATTGGTGCTGAATTCAAAGTGAAATTCTTCTAATTCACGCTACAGTGATTATAATAGAGTAACTAAAGCCCGCATTAAGCGGGCTTTTTAATGAAATTTTTATGTTAGGAGTGGATATGTCAGGTTTTTGGAATTATCGAGTGATATATTGTGAAGCAACAAAAGACGAAGCGGCTTTATATCAAATCCATGAAGTGGAATATAACTTAAATGGTAAGGTAACGAATTGGTCTGAAACGGGGGCTGCACCTTTTGGCCGTTCGATGGAAGAGTTGCAAGCGGATGCAGATAGACTGAAGTCAGCTTTCGATAAGCCAGTTCTAAAAGTGATTAGACAGCCACGAGGCTATACATTAGTTGAAGTTGATAGCGGTGAAGAAGCTACTGCTGAGCCACCAGCAGGGATCAACGGTTAATTAATACAACCAAATTAAGGAGTGTAAATGCGTTTTCAGGCAGTTTTATTTGATTTTGACGGTACATTAGTTGATTCAGAAGCACTCCATTACCAAAGTTGGATGAAGGTGTTAGCCCCGTATCAGGTTACTTATACGGAGCATGACTTTTGTGATGAGTTTTCGGGTGTACCAACGCTTAAAGCCGCGCATATACTCAAAGAAAGACACCAACTTGCGCCTTCTGCCCGCGATTTATGTGATGAAAAAAATGTCGTCTTTGTCGCAACCGCTGCGGAAGTACTCCCTAGATTGATGCATTTTGCAAAGCAAGTCGTTGAATTAACCTCAATGCGTTGTCCAATCGCACTCGTAACAGGAAGTAGCAAAGCGGAAGCGCTTCCTGTTTTACAACACTATCGGTTATTAGAGTTATTTTCTGTCATTGTGTGCAAAGACGATGTCGAACAGCCGAAGCCTCATCCAGAACCTTATCGCAAGGCGCTCGCTGCGCTAAACATTGCACCACACGAAGCGGTGGCAATAGAAGACACCTGCACAGGACTAACCTCCGCCAAGGAAGCTGGGTTAACTGCGATTGTCGTACCAAATATACACTCTAATAAACAAGATTTAAGTCTTGCCGATCATTCATTTACCGATCTCGAAGCGGTTTTTGACTGGCTTTGCCCTGAAAGGTAATAGCAATTGGTATAAACAGGGACTGTTAGTCAAAGCTATTCGATTTTACAAACGTCGATTCTTATGCAATCTTTAAGCATGAAATTTGTTAATTTTTTATATCAGTGACTCTAAACGGCTCAAGAGTATGCCAATCGGTATTAGTACAGGGCACTGGTATTAACTACCCGCTGCAAAGGATTATGCTATGCGATATGTACCATTCTTGTTCTGTCTATTATTAGGTTTTTCCAATCTCCTTTATGGAAATGAAACCCACACAAAAATCCAGCTCGCTTCGGTATATCAAGGCGACGAAGATATTTCTAATTATCTTGTTAGTGAAAAATTCGATGGTGTTAGGGCCATTTGGGATGGCTCGCAACTGCGTACGCGTGGCGGTCACTTAATTAAGGCGCCAGACTGGTTTACGCAAGGGCTACCTGATACATGGTTAGACGGTGAGTTGTGGGCTGGGTACAATAACTTCGCTTTTGTGAGCGCGATAGCAAGACGCCATTCGCCTAATAATGAACACTGGCGTCAAGTGACTTATTATGTATTTGATGCGCCAAATTCTACAGAAATATTCTCTCAGCGTCATGAGCGCTACTTAAGCCTACTAAGCCATATTGAGTTATCACACATTAAACCCGTCAAGCAGCTATCATTTGGCTCCGTTGATGAGCTAAACGACTATTATCATGGTGTCTTAAAGCGAGGCGGTGAAGGGGTTATTTTGCATGCTAAAAATGCCAAGCACGAAGATGGAAGAACAACCAACGTACTAAAATACAAGCCGTACCTTGATGACGAAGCCATCGTGATTAAGCATTTACCCGGTAAGGGAAAGTACCAAGGGATGATGGGATCGCTATTGGTGAGAGATGAACAAGGTATGGAGTTTAAAGTTGGGTCGGGGTTTAGCGACGAAGAGCGTGCATCACCACCACCGATTGGTAGCCAAATTACCTATCGATATCAAGGATATACTAAGTTTGGTAAACCGCGTTTCGCGCGATTTTTAAGAGTAAGGCCAAAATTATAGAATGGCACTACTGCTGCAAAGAAAACTTGGGGATTTTTAGACGCTAGCGAGCACTACGGCTCGCTATCAAAAGTGCAATGGAGTTATTCTGCACGGCCCATGAACTTAGATTCAGCAGTGTTGATCTTAATTTTATCACCGCTTGAAATATGCTCAGGAACTTGAACAACAAGGCCTGTCGTTAATGTCGCAGGCTTTGTTCTCGCGCTAGCAGATGCGCCCTTGATTGAAGGAGAGGTATCTTCAATCACAAGCTCTACGCTGGAAGGCAAGTCAATAGAAACAGGCATGCCTTGAACTACGACGATAGATAAACCTTTCGTTGATTCATCGATAAATAGCAATTGCTCAGCAATAGACTCTTTATTTAGGTGGTATGGCGTGTAATCTTCATCATCCATAAACACATATTCATCACCATCTACATATGAAAGCATTGCAGGGCGGCGGTTAAGATCTGCAAGTGTCAGCATCTCTTCCGCTTTAAAAGTTTCATCTACTTTAGAGTTATCTACTACATCGTACATACGCATACGGTATAGGCTACCACCAGCGCGACCTTGTGGTACTGAGCGCTCAATGTCACGAACAATCATTACGCGGCCGTTATACTCGATCGCGGCATGTTTTTTTATTTCACTTGCCTTTGGCATAGCTTAATTCCTAATACAAATAAAGTTGGCACAATATAATCATTTTTCGGCTTTTTGGCGAGTTTCAAAACTCATTCTAAGCTTTAAATACCGTATAAAGTCGTCATATCTGAGTACTTGATCCCAAAGTGCTGGTCAAACCAACGGTTGATATAATCATGCTCGGGCTCAAGCTTGGCACAGCGTAGAATATTTTCACCTTTATTGGTGCCAAGTGCCTGTCCACAGTAATTTTGCTTCCAAGTCAGCGTAAGATCTTGAGAGAACTTTTTGAGTAATTCGTCAAAGGTCTTTTCTGTTATCTGTGAAAGATTAAGAAAGTCGGGAGACAGCGGGGTGATATCAAGTTGCTCAAAATCAGCCTGATGTGCACGTGTTTTATTATGCTTACTATCGCTTGCACTACCTTTGATATAACGATGGGCTAAACTCGCCTCATAATTAACGTTGATATCAAATTTCTCATCATAGATGGTCACCGGATAAGTAAATTCTCGTGTGACTTCGACAGTGTGTGTGTTATTTGAATTATTTGGGTCTGGTCGTTCAACTTCCTGCTGATAATGCTTACGCTGAATATATTGGTTGCTATTGCGGTAATAGTCCGCATCAACGTATAGTTCTAATGAAAGCTGTTTACTGCCTTCGCTATCAAACCAGAGGCTATTATTAAATGCCGTATTTAGGCTTGAGATAAATGCACTGTATTGTCCTCTGATTGAGTTGCCAAAGCGCAAGCCAATATCAACACGATCTCTTATGTTCATTGCAAAATAACGACTTTTATCTTGGTTATCTACACGTAAACGCTTTGGAGTTTGCCACGCTAAACAGTATTTTTCCGTAAAACTTTTTAAATAGAAGCGCTGTCCGCTGACTTGTCCTGCAATTTCATCACACTTTTTCTGCGCTTGCGTTCTTAGCGTGTCATAGTGGGTGCTCATGGCGCTTGCTAATTGCGCATTGCTGATCAGATGGCGATAATTATGCTCAAACAACTTAAACTTGTCGGGATAGGGCGTGTTTGATAGCGAGCGGGCTTCGTCGAGTAGCCATTGCCTCACGTAATCCAGCTCTTCTCTTTGGGTATTTGCCATTGCGCCATTCGGTTTCATTTGCCATTGAGCTTGGTTTTTTACGATTTCTTCTAGCCTAGTTGCAGCTGCGGTGTAGTTATTTGCCAAACGCAGCATACGGACATCGATAAGACCTTTATCTATAAGCTTATCTCGCGCCAGTGTTAAACCTTGTTTCGCTTCAAGATCCTCAGGGTCTTCCGCGAGTGCTTGTGAATAGTATTCAGCAGCTTGGCGGTACATTCCTGCTTCGTAAAGTTTATTACCTTTATAAACCAGCGATTTACAGCCGCTAATAGCAGCCAATATTGCAATGATGATGGCGGTTTTCTTGATCATAATATCATTCCATTCGCGCAAAAAGTTCCATAAGCACAGTTATTGATTTTAGTATCCATTCGCTTCAATTACAGGCGCACCCGTTCCAAAGCTTTTAACTGGCTTATAATACAGGGTTCTGACGAAATCTACATCACTGAATTATTAAGATTTTGTTTTGGACAGCAATGCTCAGTGATTCGGTAAAACGTGATTTTTTCATAGTTAGTCTCCTGCTTTAATGATTGCAGAAAACTCCAATTATGAATGTCTCATTTTATGGGAAGGTGACACCTTACTTTATATTCCCTTTTGGATATGCAGCATTAATAATATGCTTAATATGTAGGGATGTGCTGTGAGTACTGTCCAAGCCTAAGACGTGCTTAGTATGTTCTGTTTGGTCTTGTAGGGAGGAAGGTCTAAAGGAGCTGTGCGCTCCTTTCGCTATTTTGATTTTTGCCCAAATATATAGCCAAGAGTTGCTGATACAACATTCATCAATAAGGTGACAGTCTGAAAAGTAACACTGTTACTCATGTCTTTAGTGAAAACTAAAACGGCTATAGATGACAACATGAAAAAAAGAGTCAAGAAAACTACTGCCATTTTCGCGTTATCACCAGAACCGATAATTTTGCCAACAAAGCCGAGTTCCATCTGCTGAGTATTTAACTGGGTATCTGCTTTTAGCGCCTCTCTTTGATACTGAAATTGCTCTAGCTGCGGATTGCCAACCACATGAGTTTGTGAGTTGGCCTCTGCCTTTGAGTTTATGGACTTGAACTTCTCATCACTCATTAAATACTTTCTTCCTTAAATCGCATCTTTCATACTGATACTAACAGAATTTAGGAATTAGCGACCTCTTCCTTAGGTAACATTGCACTGAAATAATCAAAAATAACCTCATTAGGGATTTGAACGTTTCTAAAGTCTGGATATTTTTTCTTAACTGTATGCCAAGGGGCGCCTTCCAGATGCGTCATCTCAGATAGTTTTAACGCATCGTACTGACTGTAGCTGTTCCAAATTGCGTCAATTAAGCTATGTAAATCACAATCAGTTTGTTTTGGCTTTGGTACAACATAGTTTTGTTGCTGCTGATCCCAAAGAGTTGCTCTGCTATAAATTGGAGCAGCTCCAAAATTACGAAACTCACTATAAACACTGCTAACAACAGGCCCGTAGTCCCAAGCTTCTATATACTCATCAATCAGAGGTTGATTCTTTATTGCTAAATACCATCCATGCGCATAATAGATCAGCTTTTGCAGCTTCATGGGAGTTAAGGTCGTGCCAGCTTGCTCAGCTTTATCTAAAAAAGCATTAGCAATAACTTTAGCGGGGTAACCCATAATGACTCTCCTAGTTACAATTTTCACTATTTGAAAACCGTTTTCATACACTAAAAATATCACAATAAGTGATAGTCTTCTATTTATAATAGGTCAATTTTGACCTATTAAGTTCCTTTAGTCTTTTTAACTTACCTTAGAAACGTTTCGAAACGCCTTTAAAGCGCTTTTCTCTTATAACAACACCCAACGCTAGCACTTGAACATGTAAAAACGCCTCAGAAGCCCTCTGAGGCGTTTTTTAGTTTTCGGTAAAATAGTTACTTAACACAGCCAAAATATCGGTTTCATCACCAGGGCTTACTCCCAGATATTGCCGCTGGTCTATTGCAGCAGGCCCTGGAACCATTTCTGGCAAACCACCAAAATTATGAATAGCAGCGTAAGGCTTGTTACTCCCAATTTGCGCCCAAAACGCGCCGCTATCTGCGGCAATACTGGCAGCTAGTCCGCCAGCGCTTACCTGTAGCATTTTCCCGCCAACACGTTTGAGGTTCTGTTTTAGGTCGTTTTCACTAAGAGCAAGCCATGGCTCACCCGTAACTGGACTGCGTTTTTCGGAAAAGGCGTCTTCCGTTGCGCCTTCCATGATGGCGGCTATCTCGTTCATTGGGTCGCTCAGGTCGTCAAAGCGCTGTGCTATTTGCTCAGGCGCCTTGGTTGCATCACCGCTTGTGAGTATTTCAATCCTAGTGGTCATACTGTAATCACTTGGCTGTTGGGTAATAATTGTTTGTGGTGGCGGTGTACCCCGATAGGTAAGGGGTTGTCTGACAGTGATGTGAGTTCGATTCTCACCCTACCGCTATACCTCATACGACCCACAGCTAATAGCTGCATCAATGGTGTGCGTTTTAACCTTTAGTGCATTAATTAACCCGAGATCGGTTTAAGCCATCAGTTCATCAACAGAAATTGATGGTTTTTTCTTTGTGGCTGTATGCAATCAGCACACCTAAGACTGTTAATATCATTCCATGCAAACTTCTATGTCTTGAGTGCTCTAACTGCCAAATATTCTCTAGCTGGTCATTCACGGTTTCTATAATAAAGCGCTATTTCTTACTCTTATGCAGAAGAATCAGCATTGGAATGGAGTAAGAGCGCCTCTCATGATTGGGTTAATAGCGTGGTTAATTCAAATCCATCAGGTATCCAGGAAAGTATTAAAGAAACTGTTCCGTCCAGTGTTTCTGGAATCGATTGGGGGCAGGTTGCTGTCAAAGCCTTAGTAGGTGCATTTATAGGTCTGATAATTGGTCTATTTGGGTGGATCAAAAATCGTGCAAAAAAAAGCTAACAGGTTCTGCTAGGGACAAAACTACGCTGCGCTTCGGTTTGCCCCAGAGCACGGTGTTTCAAAGAGAATTTAAGTGCAATTTCCAGAATTAGAAACATCTCGGTTAATTCTTAATAAGCTATCAAGAGATAACAGTCTTGCTTTGTTAGCTATTTTTCCGACGAAAACGTTGTTAAGTTTTACGATATTGAAGCATATAAAACTGAACATCAATCATTAGCGCTGATAGACTATTTCAATAGTCGTTTTGCCGAAAGTAGGTAATCAATGAAACGCATGCTGATAATCTATCTATTTGCCTCATGGGGCTGTACCGGGTTAGCTTGGATCAACGGCGCTATTCTTTTATGGGATGGTTTTGATAATCCAGAGTATCGGGTTATTACTTTCGCGGTCGCACTGCTTTTTGGCTTGATCGGTGGCACTGTTTTTGGGGTGGAAAGAAGCCTGCGTAGAATCTACCGATGTTCCGACAATATTTCAGAGGAGCTGGCGAGTTCAAAAGCTTCCAGTGCTTGGACATTACTCTATGTATGTCTTATTTTCGGAACGCTTCTGATAGGTGTGATAATGGGAAGCGGTTTAGTCGCGATCGTCGGAAGATTACAAAGTGGATTTCATATCTTTGGGTAAACACTAATGCAGATGTGTTCGATGTTCTAATAAGTAAGTGCTGACCAAAATGCTGTAAAACCGTTGAAGGATACCAGCAAAAGCGTTTTGCGCTTCTAGCAAGGTGCTAACACCATTCTTTTCTGACAAACAGACAATCGGGTTTGATTAAATCTGATTAATCAAACCCGATAGATAGAGCTAACCCTTGTTAAACCAAGAATTAAACCAAGGTGTGGTTATGGCGCTAGTTTGTCTTGGGTGTTGGTATCAAAGTCGCTGGCGTCGTGCCTTTCATGAAGCTGCTCATGAGGTTCTCCCCATGTTTTATTTACCATTTTTCCGCGTTTGACCGCTTCTCTTGAGGCGATGAGTCCAGCCCAGCGGATCACGTGTTCATAGCCATTGACGTCTAAAAACTCTGCCGCATCGTATAGGTGTCCTTGGGCTAGCACGCCATACCACGGCCAGATTGCCATATCAGCGATAGTGTATTCATCGCCACAAATATATTCTCTTGTGGCTAAATGTTGATTTAGTAAGTCCAGTTGGCGCTTCACCTCCATCGTGTAGCGGTTGATTGGATACTCGTAGTGCTCGGGTGCGTAGGCATAGAAGTGACCAAATCCACCACCAAGTAGTGGCGCAGCCCCCATTTGCCAAAATAACCAGTTGAGGCACTCTGTGCGTTTTGTAGGATCCTGAGGAATGAACTTTTGAAACTTTTCAGCTAAATAAAGCAAAATTGAGCCAGATTCAAAGATTTTGGTTGGTTCCTTGGTGCTGGTATCTAATAACGCGGGGATCTTAGAATTTGGATTAAGTGCAACAAACCCTGAGCTAAATTGCTCACCTTCCATGATATTAATTAAAAAGGCATCGTATTCTGCTTCTTTTACCCCGGCAGCTAAAAGTTCTTCTAGCAAGATAGTCACTTTCACGCCGTTTGGGGTCGCGAGGGAGTAGAGTTGTAACGGGTGTTTGCCTTGCGGTAGGGACTTTTCGAATCGTGCGCCTGCAGTAGGGCGGTTGATATTCGCGAATTTACTACCATCGCCACTTTGCCATGGCCACTGCCAAACTTTAGGTGGGGTATAACCCGATGTACTCATTTCATGAACTCCTTCTGTGACTGTCCAAATCCATTATAGAGTGTAGAAGTGAAATGGAAATGAACAAATTTCTGTGGTCACAGGTTTACCCGTTTTATCCAGATCTTAAGAGAGGGATCCGAACAAGCTATCAACAAAAGATGGGGGAGAGTAGTAGAATAAAGAATGCCGATCAAAAGACCGGCATTCTTGAATTGGTTGGGAGTTAAAACACAACAGTTTGTGTTGCTGAACAGGCCGCAGTGCTACCTTGTTCGCACACTTGGTAGCCGTATGTACCGCCGCCTTTAACACTGATGCTGTCTGTATGACTATTATCATTGCTAGTTGTGACAATTTTACTACCGTTACGATAAATATCGACTTGTGACGTGCTTGCACCGTTCCAGCTTAAGTCAACATAACTGTTACCTTTTTGCTTATAACCTGAAGCTGAAAGCTCAACGCTCGTTGTGTTATCACCGTCACCTGAACCACCGCCAGCACAGCCATTAGCGGTTAAGTAAGCGCTTGCATCTGTTGCTTTAACGATACCGTAACCAAAGTACACGTCTTTACCTACAGCGCCAGCATCTGCTGCGGTTGCTTTTAATGCACTACGGATTTCTTCACCAGTACACTCTGGGTGGTTAGACCATACCAATGCAGCAAGACCAGCAACAGCAGGAGTTGCCATTGACGTGCCGCTCATTAAGCCATAATCACTCGTACCAATGCTGATATTCGCGTTTGTAGCGGCCATCAACGCAGTGCGATCTTCAAATGCAGCGCCAACCGCTGGGATTGATGTGCTGTTAGTATCACCTAAAGTGCCGTATAGCATGCCAGCCTCATTATTTACGATAATCGCGCCGATACCACCAGATGCTTCACAGTTTGCTACTTTATCGTGGAATGAAATATTACCACGGTCAATTAGGCACACCTTACCGTTTGCAGCGCCATCAGTTGCTTCAGCGGTGCCCATAAAGTAAAGTGAGCCTGACGCGTTACCACTGTTTTCCATTGCTGAACTTGCAAACGCCGCGCCGTCAGCAGTCATGCTTGAAGAAGTCGCCATGTCTGCTGGGTAAGTTGAAAGTGTATCAACACCGCCTGCAGTTACCTCTACACAAATATGCTCGTCGTTAGTCGCGCGTTTTCCACGGCCAGAAGTACAGCTTGGATACTGAGAAAAGTCTGCAATTTGATTATCTGCATCGTTTGCACCGATCATCATTACTGAAGGATAGCCAGCAGGATATGAACGAACATTGTTGCCATCGTTACCAGCTGCCGCAACCACTAAGCCACCAGCATTACGGAAGTTTTCAAATGCGTTTGATTCTGTATTGTTTGAGCCACCACCACCCAAACTCATATTGATGATGTTTGCACCTGCTTGTGAGCATAGGTTTGCTGCGTGAGCAAGGTCAGAAGAGTAGCCCCAGCCTTCTGCGTTAAATACTTTAATAATGTGCATTGGCACGCCAGGAGCCATGCCGATAACACCAATATTATTGTCAGCAGCACCGATAGTACCAGCCACGTGTGTGCCGTGTGGGCCACCATTTTCATACCAATTACCTGTGCCGCTGTCATTATCACCGGTGATATTACCCCAAATGAAGTCAGGGTTTGATTGGTCAAGACCTGAGTCAATCACACATACTTTCATGCCAGCGTTCGCATCGAAAGTAAGTTGATTTGCTTGTGATTGGTACACAGCATAAGGCGTAACCTGTTGCTGCATTGGGTTACCTGCGTCGTCGTTATAAATCCCCAGTGGGTAACGCTTTTGGTCTGCTTCAACGAGTTTGATGTGTGGGTTGTTTAATAAGCCTTTTACTTGACTAAGATCTTTGCCAGTAAAAGTTGCAGCAAAGAAGCCATCGCCATCAACATGCAGCTCAGCGCCAAGCTTTTTAGCAAGTGCTTTTACGACGCCTTTTTTCGAATTGTCGACCTGAATGATGTATCGATCGTCAGATGCCTGTGCTTGTGCCATAGCGCAAGCGCCAGCGATGAGTAGTGCCCCAGTTAACTTGTTTAATTTCATTGTTATTTTCTCAGTTACATTGCGTAAATGTTGTTGTTAATAAAAACTAACAACTTCTTAACGGTGATTAGCATATAACCAATAACAAGAACTCGTAAAGAGTAAATTATGCAGATTTGTGGAATTAATAAGAATATTTAATTACTTTAATATAATGTATGGTTATGACAGGACGTCTAACCATACACCGTAGTTATTAATAAAGGAACTGTACTGATAATTGCTATTATATCAATTACAATTAAGCTGCACTGTGAAGCTGGTGGCGATGCTTCGTAGCCAGCAGCAGTAAGAAAGGTAATGCGAGTAGTAAGTGCAACGCGAGTTGCATCGGGGCATCCAATGCCAGTGGTTGCGTCATGGTTGCAAGTACCCCCGCGCCACTCATCTGTAATACCCCAATCAACGCTGAAGCCGTCCCTGCTTGTTTCGCAAACCCAGATAACGCTTTACCTGCCGCTGCTCCAATCGTAAATGCAAAGCCGACTGACGCCATATACATAGGCAGTACAAAATGCGCTATTTTAGTTTGTGGCAAAGCCAGTAACAACAGGCCACTAAAGCTAAAAACGGCGAGGCCAAAGGTAAGCGACTTCTGGCTATTGCGCTTGATGAAGTGGGGCGCAATGAAACTTGCGACAATACTCAGCGCTGCATTGCCAGTAAACCAAAACGTGAAGTCGGAAACACTGCCACCCATTTTTGCCATGATCCACCCCGGAGCCGAAATCACAAATACCAGCATTGCAGCCATACCAAGCATCGCTAAGGCGGCATTGTAAATGAAAGTCGTGCTACTGAGCATCGGCTTAAAACGTCTCAAATCTAGGATATGACCGCTGTAATGTGTATCTTCGGGGCGAGTCTCTTTATAGATAAGAGAAACCAAGATGAGACCAACAATAGCAAAACCAAACAAAAAGCTAAAATTACTCTGCCAGCCAAATTCGACAGTGAGCCACGCACCTAAAAGAGGCGCTAACGCTGGGATAAAACATACAATACCGTTGAGGTAAGTGATCATTTGGCCACTGCCTTTGTGTCCAAAGCTATCACGAACGATAGCAAAAGCGCTGACGAATGTGGCACAAGCGCCTAGGCCTTGTAACACTCGAGCTACCATCATGAGTGGCCAAGTGGAGACTGTGCTTGCCATCACTGCGCCAAGCGCAAATAAAATTATTCCAACCAGTGCAACCGGCTTACGGCCATATTTATCCGCAAGCGGACCTGCTATCAATTGTCCAAGACCCACAGCTAACATATAAATACTCACTGTTTGCTGAATTTGACTTTCTGATACTTGAAGGCTGGACTGCATGTCCACAAACGCAGGTAGATAGAGATCGATACCTAAAGGGCAAAAGATAACAAGTAAAGCGAGAATAAAAATCAGTGCTTTTGAATTTGATTGGGTCATGGCGTCTCCTTTTGGCCGTTATTGTATTGTGGAGAATGAGAAAAGACAGGACAAAGCGCCGATTTAGCAAATTTTTAAGATATTTTATTCGCTGAGAATTGCAGACGGTTGATTAACTGGTCAGATGTGTTAATTTTAAGCAAAATCATTTTAGAAAAATCTTATGTCTGCACCACTTTTAAAAATTTATAAAAGGATGAGTTGGTTGCCATTTGGTAAATGGATGTTCAGTAAGGCGGTATGTCGTAAGGCTCCTTACTTTGGCACCATTAAGCCTAAAATCACACAATTGAAGCCCGGCGTTTGTAGGGCCACAATTCGTAACCGTAAAGCCATTCATAACCACATAGGTACGGTTCACGCTATTGCTCAGTGTAATCTTGCGGAGTTGTGTGCTGGAGTCATGACAGACGCAACCATCGACCATAAAACCCATCGCTGGATCCCTAAGGGGATGTCAGTGCAATATTTAGCTAAAGCTGAGACCGATCTGCATGCCGTGGCGCAAATAGAATACCCGCGAGCATGGCAAGATAAAGAAGAGTTAGTTGTACCGGTGGAAGTTTTTAATACTGCGGGAGAGAAAGTGTTTCACGCCGACATTAACATGTATATCAGCGCGAAAAGATCTTAATTGTTTATGGTTTGATCACCGGTAGAGTCAATTGCCGTGACGTTATTGGTTCGCTCGTTACGGTGCGTCAGTTTACCATCGACATGCGCACCAGCTTCAATCGTTAAGGTCTCGTGTTCGATATTGCCAAACACTTGAGCGCTAGGAAGCAGCGTGACTTGTTTGGCATGAATATCACCTTCCACTTTGCCTAATATCGTCAGTTCATTGGCTTGGATATTACCTTGTACTAAACCTTTATTGCCGATGATTAGTTTTTCGATGTCGAGGTTACCATGGACGGTACCATCTAATTGCAGCTCACCTTCACAGACAATATCGCCCGTGACTTTAGTGCTATGAGCAATAATGGCTGGGACGTCGTTTCGTTGGTTTTTAAAAGAATTAAACACGAATGCCTCACTATCGCAGCGTAATTGCAATTAGATGTTACTTATTGAATGCACGAGCGATTTTAATTGGGTTTAGGTGTTTTTTACCTTGAATCACTTCATAGTGCAAGTGCGTCGCTGTACTTCTTCCTGTGCTGCCCATTAGTGCAATTACGTCACCTTTATTGATTTGCTGGCCTTTTTTTACCTTAATGGTGTGAAGGTGGCCGTAGCGTGTGGTGATGTCATTGGCGTGCTCAATTTCAATAAAATTGCCATAGCCGCCATTTTTCCCAGCTCGTTTAACAGTGCCAGAAGCGGGGGCTACTATCTGTGTTTTGTGCCAACCTGCGAGATCGATACCTTTATGATAGGCACGGCGGCCAGTGATTGGGTCTTTACGAAAACCAAAAGCACTAGAGACATAATATTTCTCCTGAGCGACAGGCAATGTATCTGGCAGTTGGCCAATCATAGTCGCTAACTGCGCATAAACTGCGTATTGGTCAATGGCATTAATAAAGCTGGCTTCTACCAATTCTAAGTCGGCTTGGAAGTAGGGGCCACCTTGCGCTTCTGAGAAGTCAGATGATAGTTGTAATCCCGCACTGTCGATGGATTCTTGCATCGCGGCAATGTCAGCGCTGAACGATTGCCCAAGTTGTTCGCTGAGCTGTCGTTGTTGGATGAGTAGGAGACTGGCTTGTGGAGCAAATTCGGTTGTGGTACTTGGTTGTGAGCTGTTAAGGTCTGTCGGTGTTTCTTCTAGCTCGCCTTCCACTGCGTTGTCGTCAGTTGTTTGAGTCGAGTCAATCAATGACTCAAGCACACTGTGCTGCTGTGACAGTTGGTCAAGCATGCCTTTTTGCTGTGCTAATTGCGCTTGAAGCTGTGATTTTTCTGTTTGCCACTTGGCTTGCAGCTGCGCTAAGTTTTGTTGCTCTTTAGTAAGCTTGTCACCGTTTTCTTGTAATTTGAGTGAGGCATTGGCTATCCAAATAGCGACAGCGAGCAGAATCAAAATCGAGCAAGCTTGAACCCAAGATGGCAGTTTCAGCATCTTGACAGTTGCGTCTTGACGAACAATTAATTGAGTCGGCTTAAACAGCTTTAGATATAGGCGCTTGAGTACTTGCAACGTTCAACCTCGGATTTAAATCAGCGCTACACTCTAACAATTTTTAGTCAAATTTCCAGTTTTTAGAACTAAAAAAAGGCATGAAATCATCATGCCTTTGATTTAAAAGTAAATAAAATTGCGATTAACGCACGAATAATTGCGATTATTTTGCTGGAAGTACAGTGCCTTCAACACAGCCAAAACCGATACGGTTATAGCCTTGGGCTTCACACCAACCGCGCATAATCACTTTATCGCCATCTTCTAGGAACTTACGCTCTTCGCCGTTTGCAAGCGTGATAGTTTCTTTGCCGCCGCGTGATAGTTCGAGTAATGAACCCGCTTCTACATGCTCAGGACCAGACTGCGTGCCTGAGCCTAACATATCGCCTGGTAGGAAGTTACAGCCGTTCACTGTGTGGTGTGTAACCATTTGCGCAACCGTCCAATAGCTGTGCTTGAAGCTGGATTCAGACAGTTTGCTTGGTTTAGCGCCTTCGCTACGCATTTTTTCAGTCTCTAGTAAGACATCCATACGAATATCAATAGCACCAGACTCGCGGTTTTGCGTTGATTCTAAGTATTCCAGTGGTTGTGGATCGTTTTCATCACGGTGCCATTGAGTACGGTATGGTGCAAGTGCTTCTGTGGTCACAACCCAAGGAGAAACCGTTGAAGCAAAGTTTTTCGCAAGGAATGGACCTAATGGTTGATATTCCCATGCTTGTAAGTCACGTGCAGACCAGTCATTGAATAAACAAAAACCAAAAACGTGATCTTCAGCGTCTTTAATTGCGATAGAGTCGCCAAGTTCATTACCTTTACCTAAGTAAATACCTAGCTCTAATTCGTAGTCTAGACGCTTACAAGGACCGAATGACGGTGTATCTGCATCTGGTGCTTTGGTTTGGCCTTTAGGGCGAGGGAAAGTTTGACCTGATACATCAATAGACGATGCACGGCCATGGTAACCGATTGGTACCCACTTGTAGTTTGGTAGCAGCGGGTTATCAGGACGGAACAGGCTACCTACCGCTGTTGCATGGTAGATTGAGGTATAAAAGTCAGTGTAATCGCCAATGTGGCAAGGTAGAGCGTATTCTACGTCATCCTGTGCAACCAATGCACCTTCAAGGCTTGATTGCAGCTCAGAACCTTCACGTAATGCACGAGACAGGGCAAGTCGAAGTGCTGACCAGTACTGCTGGCCCATTCCCATAAATTCATTTAATGCTGGGGCATTTGCAGCTTCGGCGGCCTCTGCAGCGTCACCTGAAAATAGGTTAGCGTCAACAACTGCGCCAAGGTCTAGTACTTGATCGCCAATCGCAACACCGCCACGAAATTCTTCGTTACTGTTCTTACGACGGAATACTGCAAAAGGTAAGTTTTGAATAGGGAAATCAGTTCCAGTCGCATTCGCACTAGCTACCCAACTTGTTAATTGGATGTCGTGTGTTTCATTAATTTGAGACATTGCCTTTCCTTTAATTTTGGCTTTCAACTTGAGTTATGGTCAAAAGTGAAAAACTCAAGTCGTAATAGCAATTTGATAAACCACAAAAAGCAGCTATCGCTAGCTGCTTTTTTATTAATTTGATGTGTGTGTTTAGATTACACCACGGCGCTCTTGGTCGCGTTCAATTGACTCGAATAACGCTTGGAAGTTACCTTCACCAAAGCCGCCATCGTCAACACGTTGGATCATTTCGATGAAGATTGGGCCAAACAGGTTTTTAGTGAAGATCTGTAGTAGGTAGCAGTCTTCGCTTTGGCTATCTACTAGGATTTGGTGCTGCTTGATCTTTTCTTTATCTTCTTTAACCCAAGGCACACGGTCAAAGATAGTGTCGTAGTAGTGATCTACGATATCTAAGGTAGCAATAGTGCTCTTGTCTAGTTTATCTAGTGAACTAACCAAGTCGTCAGTCAAAAATGCTAAATGCTGAACACCTGGACCATTGTACTCATCTAAGTACTCATCGATTTGGTTGTTGTTGTCGTCTTTACCTTCGTTGATTGGAATAGAGAAGGTGCCACATGGTGACTTAAGTGCATAAGAAAGCAGCGCCGTTTTTTGACCTTTGATGTCAAAGTAACGAACTTCTGTAAAGCCAAATACGTCTTTATAGAAGTTAGCCCAAGTTTCCATCGTCCCTTTGTAAACATTGTTTGTTAGGTGATCGATGCGCTTAAAGCCTTTGTCTTCAACAACCTTTTGCTCTTCTAGGTCAACGAAGTCTTGCTCGTAGATTGACCCTTTATCGCCAAAGTTTTCGATGAAATAGATAAGGCTATCGCCGATACCGTAAATCGCTGGGTATGGTAAGTCTTTGTGTGTTGAATCAGTCGCAGGTTTTGCACCACGCTCAACTGCGGTTTCAAACGCCTTTTGCGCATTTTCTACACGCCAGCCCATAGAACAAATAGCCGGGCCGTGACTTTTAGCAAACTGTGCTGAGAAGCCTTCACGCTCGTTATTCAACAAAAAGTGAATATCGTGCTGGTTGTAGTAAACGATATCTTTATCTTTAAATTTCTTTAGTTTTGAGAATCCAAAGTCAGTGAATACCTTATCCATGTAATCAGCGTCTGGTGTTGCATATTCTGTAAACTCGATGCCGACTAGGCCTAGTGGATTATTTACTTCACTCATTGTTTTACTCCCGTATTAAGCACTGGGTGACTTGTTAGTATTTATGACTGGATGATTAATCAAATTACTGCAAAGGGGAAGCTAGAGGCAGTAAATAGCAGTATGAGACTTTGTAAATTTAGTTGCACAATTGCCATGTAAAAGACACAAAATTGACACAGGCGTGACGATAATTATTTTTGCTTGAATTTTGACTAAAAACAGCAAGGAGTTTTGTGGGGTATTTTGTAACTTTGTTTTTGTATTATTTTGATTTTATTTGCTTTTTATGTTTTTGATTGGTGAGTTATATGAGAGGGAGGATTTTTATCACACGACTAAATTGAGAGGGGAAATGATGCTAAGTGTATTCAAGGCTTTACACTTGGCTGTTGTGGGAGAGGTAAACCACGCTAAATCAGCGTGGTTTACGGCAAATATTATTGCTTCTCAGCGGATACTTCTAGTTCTTCCGCTAGGTAATGCTCTTGTGTATGAGGCTCGTGCTTGCCCTCAGCGCCGTGCATCCAATCTACAAGCTTGTTGCTTAATAGATACATTAACACAGCAGACAGCAAGGCTACGCCGCCTAAACCAATGAAGATGCTCATCGCATTTTCCATTGCTTCTTGGCCTTCACCGATGAAAGAGCCAACAAGACCTGCAAGCTTGTTTGCAACAGCCGTACATAGGAACCAAATACCCATTAGCAGTGATGCTAAACGTAGCGGTGCCAGTTTACTTACCATAGAAAGACCGATTGGTGATAAACATAGTTCACCAAGTGTGTGGAACATGTAGAACAACACTAACCAAATCATGCTGATCTGAAGTGTGCCACCCGCTTCACCACCTTCTGTTGCAAGCGCAAGCATCATGGTTAAGAAACCAAGTGCTAAGAACACCAGACCAATTGCGAATTTCACTGGAGAGTTCGGTTCTTTGTTATCTAGCTTTAACCAGATCATCGCTACTAATGGCGCAAATACAATGATGAAGATAGAGTTAAGCGACTGGAACCAAGAAGCCGGGATCTCAAAGCCCATAAACATACGGTTGGTATAGTCGTTTGCGAATAGGTTCATCAGACCACCAGCCTGCTCGAAACCCATCCAGAAGATAATTGAGAAAACACTCATGGTGAAAATAACACGGATACGATCTTTTTCTTTCTTCGTAAGCGGTTCTTTAGTCTGTGAGTCAGACATCTGCTGAGAAAGTTTAGCCGAAGGTACTTTACCGATATCGCCAAGGTATTTCTGGCTTAAGATAAGCTGCATAACCACAGAAATGATCATACCAACACCGGCTGCGATAAAGCCTGCCTGCCAGTTAACGACTGCTGCTACATAACCCGCAACAAGTGGACCTAATGCACCACCTAAGTTGATACCCATATAGAAGATAGTAAATGCACCGTCACGGCGCTTATCACCTTCTTGATATAGATCACCAACCATTGTTGAGATGTTTGGCTTGAATAAGCCATTACCTAAACAAAGCAGTGCTAAACCAAGGTAGAAGACATTTACTTCTTGTCCTGCCACAACGCTGTGAGGAATACCCATAATAAAATGGCCTGTAGCCATTAAAATACCACCAATAATGATGGCTTTGCGCTGACCTAATACGTTATCTGCAAGCCAACCACCAAACAGTGGGGTGAGATAAACGGCCATCGTAAATGTGCCGTAAAGGCTTAGTGCGTCGGCATTGCTCCAACCGAAGCCACCATTTTGAACTTGTGCTACAAGATAAAGAACTAAGATGGCACGCATACCGTAGTAGCCAAAGCGCTCCCACATTTCGGTACCAAATAATAAGAAGAGGCCTTTAGGGTGACCCAGAAATTCTCCGGCCTTCGGAACTGAATTCATATGTACTTCCTAATCTAATCAATGTGTTGTATCTGGCCATTTTTATAAAGGATGCGTTATTGCATCTAATGTTTTTCAATCAACACTGAATAATGAGCCATGTACTTAACATGCAACGTTTGAAGCGATGCGCGGTAAATAGAACACTTTTCAATGCAGATTGGCATTGCTCATCGAGTCACCGAGTAAAAATCTCAATCAGATATTTGCTTGTATGAGCTCAGGCATGCCTGTACTTTTTTTGAACGGGTGACCAGTACCTATTTCAACTAGCGTTTGTTGTATGTAACGACTAACTAATTTAAAAAAGTGCGTCAGTATACTCAGTGAGAATTAATAGGGGAAGTGTTTGGAGTCAGAAAGCGCATAAAATGCGGTCAGTGATTCAGGGGAGGATCATTCTTTTAGGTGGCGGTTATATCTCAATGAATGGCGTAACCATTAAGGTTATGTATCTTTTTATCGCTGATATTTACCATTTGTTGCAGGTGTGGGAGCAGGTTGTCCCTGCGATCCATTTATCTTTACCTAGTCGAGAAAAACGCTTCCAACCAATTAGCGATAAGATTTGTGGGGGCAGTGCTACCCCAGCCCCATATCATTACGCTTCTTGACTCAAATATTGTTGAATAAACTCGGTTGCAGCTAAAAAGTCCTGCTCCAATTTATCACGCATTTGGATCAGCTGATCGGTGGTCAGCGTGCCTTCCTTACACAAAGTCTCAAACTCTATGGCAGTTTCTGCTACTTTTTCGGCACCGATAGTTTTGGAGATGGACTTAAGTTGATGACAAGCTTCAATGATTTCCTCTTGGCTCATCGTGATCACCGCACCATTTACATCTCGTGTTAACTGGCTACTTTGTTCTAAGTACATTCGGAAAAAGCGATTTCGTTTCGCTTCATCATGGTTCACATACTTGTTGAGCATGTCCATATTGATAGCGGGAGCTGGTTCGCTGGCCTCAGCTTCAATAATTTCAGACTCTACAACGATAGCCTCATCAACA
This sequence comes from Pseudoalteromonas sp. NC201, assembly GCF_002850255.1. NCBI lineage: Bacteria > Pseudomonadati > Pseudomonadota > Gammaproteobacteria > Alteromonadales > Pseudoalteromonadaceae > Pseudoalteromonas > Pseudoalteromonas sp. NC201. The sequence continues at coordinate 3,220,521 of NZ_CP022522.1, read as the reverse complement.
ACTGGCTCTAACTCGGACGTTTGTTCTGATCCTGCCTGTACTTGGCTAACGGCTACTGGTGCGACAGCTGATGGCTCAGTACTTTGTCGTGGTTGCTGTGTTTTTGGTAAGCTTTCTATACACTTATTAAGCGTTGCTTCTAGTACATTTAACTCTACTGGTTTGGTGATATAGTCATTCATACCACCCGCCTCACAACGTTCTCTTTCACCTTTTAGTGCATTAGCTGTCACGGCAATGATGTATGGTTGCTCAATGGTATCGGTTGCAGTTTCTACATAGTCTCTAATATGTTTTACCATGTCGTAGCCTGACATCTTAGGCATATGTAAATCAGTTAGTACGATTGGGAAGTGCTCTTTTTTCCAAAGTTCTAAGCCTTCCTCACCATTTTCTGCAACCTCGACACCATAGCCTAACAGGTGTAATTGGTCGGTCAGCACTTGCTGATTTAATACGTTATCTTCAACTAACAACACCAGCTTGTTGGTTGCTCTGGCTTCATCAACGCTTAAAAAGTCGTTGATGGTGCGAGAAGGTTTAATTTCCTTTGGTTTATGCAAACCGGCAGCGACCAAGATAGCCGTCATAAAGCTAGACTTACACAACGGTGATGCATTGAGATAGAAAATATTTTTGTGATTAAGCGCTGCTTCGTCCATTTTACTTAAGACAACAACTTGCTGTTCGTTTTTCTCAAGCGAGTAGACTACGGTTCTTAGCTCTTCATTGACTTTATCCATGCCGTCTAAACCGTCTAACACCCAAATCAATTTGTCCTCGTGTTGGTGTTCGGCTATCTCGCTTTCATCAATAGTAATCACGTTCGCACCCATAAATGAAAGGTAGCGATTTAAAATGGTGCGTCTCTCATTATTTGGGGTGAGCAGAGCAACAGTGCGACCGTTTAACATTTGTTTGTTTACGTAATTAACTTTGCCATCCACACTAAATGGTAATTCCACAACAAACTCGCTTCCCATGCCAATATCTGAGTTAACATGGATACTACCTAGCATGAGTTCGATTAAACTTTTACAAATAGAAAGGCCAAGTCCTGTACCGCCAAATTCTCGGGTGATAGAGCCTTCAGCTTGAATAAACGGATTAAAAATTTCTCTCAACTGAGCTTTTGTCATGCCTTTACCATTGTCAGTGACGGTAAAGCGTAGGGTGTAATGCTCCGAGGTGTTTTGTGCAACTTCAACGGAGATTTTTACATAACCTTGGGTTGAGTCGTCTGTAGTCGTGAATTTAATGGCATTACTGCAAAGGTTATAAAGTACTTGCCTAACGCGAACTGTGTCACCAACTAAATTTGTTGGAATGTCAGGAGCAACAAACAGCTGTAAGTCTAATTTACGCTTTTTCGCTACTGATGAAAGCACACGTGCGACTTCCTCTGTGGTTTCAGCCACCGAGAAAGCACTATTGTCTATACGTAATTTACCTGCCTCAATTTTAGAAAAGTCGAGAATATCATCAAGAATACCAAGTAAAGAAAATGCCGAGTCGCGAATAATCGTGGTGAGGCGGTGTTGAGCACCGTCAAGATCGGTTTGGCGCAGTAAATCAATGGTACCAATGACGCCGTTCATTGGTGTGCGGATCTCATGGCTCATAGTGGCTAAGAAAGTGGTTTTGGCATCACTTGCACGCTCCGCATTTAAAATCGCTTTTTCCAGCGCCAGCGTGCGGGCTTGAACTTCAGTTTCGAGACTTTCTTGAAGCTGTTTTAACTCGTTTTGCGTTGCTTGATCGGACTCTATGGATGACTGTACTTGCTTTAACAGTGCATTTATCGCTTCAGCAACCTCAGCCAGACCGCCACTATAATAAGTACCAACCGTCGACTTGTAGTTTTTATCCATCGTTAGGTGATTGATTTCTGCGATGAGTTCTTCAGTATCGTTGCTTGATGCGCCAGAAAGCCGACGTGCTGCAATGACAACGATCATCAAGGCACTAATAATAGCAGCAGCGAGTAATACATAAGCAATGAATGGGTCGCTCGATGACGCAGCTGCTACGGGTGGCGTATAGGTCAAAATGAGTTCACCGACGTTTTGCTCATCTAGTAGCAGTGGCATGTGGTAAACCTGCATTGTGTCTTTGTTATAAGACTCTTCACGATTCAATGCAGTGATTTGCTCACCTGCACTTTGTTGAAATACCAGGTTTGGTTGCCCCATCCCTGTATTGACATACAAATAGGCGCCCAAATGCTCGTTAGAAGCTAATAATGCGGATACAATTTGCTTGGCACTGTCAAAACCGTGTTGTGTGACCACCTTAGCAAGGGGAGTTGCAACTGTTGTTGCTTGCTGCTGCAGATTCACGGTTGGTGCGGTAGGGACGTCAGCCTGCTTTGGCAGTAGGTAAGCACCTACGGCGCTGCATAGTCCAACAATCAATATTGCGATAAATAAAAAAAGTATCCGTCCATTTGCATTGGTGTTCGCGCTATTTGGCATGCTTAATCCCGAAAGAATTATTTATACTTATTAGTTGTAGCAATCCTATCACCTTCGGCAAGTTTTTACCTCTCGTTTTTCAATCAATAGTGGCAATAGCCTAAGATTATCTGATTGTTTTAAATCTTAAAATAATCAGGTTGTTATCTCGATAATTTTCACTACGCCTGCGATGTGCAAAGCAGTAAGCTTTAATAAAAATTAAATTCTACTTAATGCTTTTGTTAAATGATAAGTGTCCATGACGGTAATTACGCAGGCTAATATCAACTTTAGTTCAGAGACAATATTGCTCGCCAAGTGAGGTATAGGTAATTTAGGTGAACTAGAGCTGCGGTAAACGAATGGCTTACATGTTACCTTGCTATATTGCCGTGTAAATTCGTTTTACAATCAGGGGGGAGTCCTTGGGGATTGATAAGATAAGTCTCTGTAGCTTCGATTTTCTTGAAAGACAGTCTCGTTAGTTGCTTCAAATTTGGTATGAATAAGGTGTTCGTAATGAAACTTTCGCGACATTAAAACGAAGCGCGGCGTGAAACAGGAGACGTGCTATAAAGACGAGAATCAAAAAGAGTGAATAAGTGTCGTCTAACTGTGGTATCAGAACAGCAAAAGCACATACCTTCTTGTTTGTTTCACTCCTTTATAGGTATATAAGCCTCAAGAGCTGGCTTTCTCTTTATTATAGGTCTAGAGTCGTTTGCCTTACTCAAAGATAAAAGTCGTTAAATACCGTAAAACATAGCTAGTCGAGTGTTTTTCCATCGAAAAAGCGGTATTTTAACCGCTTTGTCTGAAAACTGTGCAAACGATAAATGTATTTAAAAAAAGGGTTGACTTAGAACCGCAAAACCCGTTTAATACGCCGCACGCCCAGATAGCTCAGTCGGTAGAGCAGAGGATTGAAAATCCTCGTGTCGGTGGTTCGATTCCGCCTCTGGGCACCAAATTAAAATCATTGCATTAGCAATGTGGTGCATGCAGAAACTGCATGGTACACGAATTAGTGTGCCGACTTAGCTCAGTTGGTAGAGCAACTGACTTGTAATCAGTAGGTCATCCGTTCGACTCGGATAGTCGGCACCATTTAATTTAGGCGTCAGCCTGTGTTTTCTAGATAGCTTAGTTATTTAGATACTAAAAAAGATTTGCCCAGATAGCTCAGTCGGTAGAGCAGAGGATTGAAAATCCTCGTGTCGGTGGTTCGATTCCGCCTCTGGGCACCAATAATTTAGTGTGCCGACTTAGCTCAGTTGGTAGAGCAACTGACTTGTAATCAGTAGGTCATCCGTTCGACTCGGATAGTCGGCACCATTTTATTTAGGCGAAAGCCTATATTTTCTAGATAGCTTAGTTATTTAGAGAATAAAAAAGATTTGCCCAGATAGCTCAGTCGGTAGAGACGTTTGGAGTTGTATTGAAAATCCTTTTAAGGATTTAGATACTAGAAAAAATTTGCCCAGATAGCTCAGTCGGTAGAGCCGTTTGGAGTTGTATTGAAAATCCTTTTAAGGATTTAGATACTAGAAAAAATTTGCCCAGATAGCTCAGTCGGTAGAGCCGTTTGGAGTTGTATTGAAAATCCTTTTAAGGATTTAGATACTAGAAAAAATTTGCCCAGATAGCTCAGTCGGTAGAGCAGAGGATTGAAAATCCTCGTGTCGGTGGTTCGATTCCGCCTCTGGGCACCATCCTTTAAAAAACCTCGCAATCGCGAGGTTTTTTGCTTTCTGATACTTTATATTTTTTTTGCAAAAAATAGATTCATCTGGTTACAACTGAGATTTACTTTTCAAAATACAGTGCTTAATATGCAAAAATGAAACTAGTTATCATTTGCATTTTAAAAGGTTTGACGTGAGAGAGAGCAAGGTCTTGCTAATTGAAGACGACTGTACTTTAGGTACCTACTTAGTAGATTTGCTGCAAAAGTCAGGATATCAAGTTGAGCAGTGCTTTGATGGTGAGTCGGGACTACAAGTCGCTCAGTTGCAGCAGCATGATTTGATCCTTCTGGATAATATGTTGCCAAAATTAGATGGCGTATCCTTGTTGAGAAAGCTGCGATCTACGAGTCAGATCCCTGTTGTAATGGTGTCTGCAAAAGGGGCTGAGGAAGAACGCATTATAGGTTTAGCGCATGGGGCTGATGACTATATTGCTAAACCTTTTAACTCCACTGAGTTGCTCTTGAGAATGGAAAGTATCCTTAGGCGAAGCCAAAATATAATTCAACTCTCTATACCGTCAGAGATTTCCATTGATGGCTTAACACTAAACTCACAGACTCAATCCGTTTATGTCCATGGTGAAATATTAGAGTTCACACCAATCCAGTTCAAGTTGCTTTGGGAGCTTGCTTCACGGCCACATACAATCATAACTAAACCTGACTTATATCTGTCTGTGCTTAATAAAAAACTAGGAGCATATGATAGGAGTTTAGATATGCACTTAAGTCGAGTACGCAGAAAGCTTAATGAAGCAAACTGGCATGGTGAGCGTTTACAAACTGTGCATGGAAAAGGCTACTGTTTTAAATGAAACGAAATATTTTTTGGAAACTGAGCTTAATCTTAGCTGCTGGTCTGGTTGCTTTTTTCTATTTACTGCATGCCTTAACACTTAAAACAGAAGAAAGTATGAGTATGATAGCAGTAAGCGATAGAATCCAAATGAAGAATTGGAAGTCTGAAGCTGAAAGACTCTACTTGGCTAACAACCAAGAAGCGCTAGAGACTTGGATAAAAAACCTAATGAAAGAGGAATCTACATGGGTATCAATAGCGAGTTTTGACGCTATTCATTTAGCCGGAGAGCCAATAGATCAGAATATCGTTGGCAGCTATCACTTTGGTCGAAGCATCGAATGGAAAATACATTTATATTTTGAATCAAATCCAATAATGGAGCTTCCATTCGAGTCTTCTAATGCAAGCTTACTAATAAAGTTACCAGAGCGAATGCGGCCTGGGATCTACTGGAATACGACTAAATTTATGCTTCAGGTACTCATTCCTATGGCAGTGTTGGCCGTATTATCCATCTTTCTTTATCGACATATCATTATTCCATTGCGACAGCTGGATAGTGCAACAAATGCTTTTAGTAAAGGCAATTTTAAAGTAAGACTTGGAAAGTATCTTGGCAAGCGCAATGACGAGTTTTCACATTTAGCCTCAACGTTCGATCAGATGGCATCAAGGATCGGGGAGCTAATTGCAAGTCAACGTCAGCTAATCGCTGATCTGTCACATGAACTTAGAACTCCGCTAACTCGACTAGATATTGCGGTTAGTAACTTTGAAGAGAATGATAGCCGACGACACTTAGAACGTATTGCACGTGAATCTCAACAGATTAGAAAGTTGGTCGAAGATTCACTCACTTTGGCTTGGTTAGATAATGAAAACCCAATGTTACAGAAGGAAAGCGTAGATTTAGTAGACCTTTTGGATGTGTTGATCGATGACGCCAAGTTTGAGTTTCCAGATCGAACGCTGTTATTTGAGTCGCCAAAAAGTGCCGTTGTTGTAAATAGTTGCCATAGAGCACTGTGTCCAGCAATCGAGAATATCATTCGTAATGCCTTACGTTTTACGCCTGAAGGTAAAAAAGTCGAGATAAAACTACAACGAATAAGCAACGATTATTTAGTTGAAGTGCTAGATCAGGGGCCTGGGATCCCCGAAGAGTTTATTGAGAAAGTATTTGAGCCATTTTTCCGTGTGGACAATGCTCGTCTCGCACAAAGTGATAGTTTTGGTCTTGGTTTAGCACTTGCTAAGCGACACTTGAGAAGTGTTAGAGCGCGCGTGTCAGCACGTAATTTAGCCAGTGGAGGGTTGGTTGTACAAGTAATAATTCCGGTTTCGTAAAATGTAACAATTGTAAAAGTGATTGCTTGAGAAAGCTAAATGGTAATAATTCTGATTCAGCCTTTTAACTGTTGTTTGAGACATGAATCATGCCATTTTTATCCCAAAAAAGTCATTTCTTTAGAAAAACTACTATAGCGTCAGCCGTTTCTCTTGCTTGCTTTAGCCTTAGCTTTGGCGTACTCGCAGAGCAATCCGATACAGAAAATGAACTAAAAAAAGTCGAAAGAATTACCGTTGTTGGGGCAACAACAAACTCCGAAATTACACCTGCAGTATTAGCTAACTACCAAGCAAATGACCTAGAAGATATTTTCCGCCATACCCCCTCTGTTACTGTAGGTGGATCGCTGGGGATTGCACAAAAAATCTTTGTTCGTGGAGTGGAAGACTCAATGGTGAATGTCACGGTAGATGGTGCTCCACAAACTAGTACACTATTTCATCACATAGGTCGTGTTGCCATTGAACCTGAGTTATTGAAAAGTGTAGAGGTACAAGCAGGTGCTGGTGAAGCAACAGCAGGAAGCGGTGCAGTTGGTGGCGCAATACGTTTTAAAACGAAAAGTGCGGCGGATCTATTGGATGAAAATGACAGGTTCGGTGGAACTGCCAAAGTAAGTTATTTTACCAATGACGGGCATAAAGAGAGTCTATCTTTGTATGGTAAGGCAACTGATTCAATCGGCATTTTAGCTTCGTATGTAACAGTTAGCCGCAAAAATATGGAAGATGGTGACGGTAATACGCTTCCAGGAACCGCAGCAGATCAAACATTAGGATTTATTAAGCTGAATGCCAAGCTGACAGAATCTCAAGATATTACAGTTAGCTACGAGCAAAGAAAAGAGGACGGTGAGTTTGGCAAGCAAACAAACTGGGCACCTCTGGAAAGCGACCCACTGTTTGCATCTTGGGGTGAGCGCGAGACTTTAGTGCTTAACCACAACTGGTTTTTAAATTCTCTGGTGAATTTAGAGACAACAGTGTATCAAACAAAATCATCATTCAAGCGTGAGTTATATACCTGGGATGCGTCAATTGAAACGATAGGTTTTGATATTCGCAATACCAGTGATATCGGTACTCACTCTATTACTTATGGAATTGAGCACAAAAACGATAAGGTACATTCGCAGTCCTATGAAGACTTTGGTGGGATTTTTGACGAAGATGGTACTGTGTTAGGAGCTTATGTCCAAGATCATTGGCAAGTTTTTCCTGATCTGCGTTTAAGTTTCGGTCTACGTTTTGATTCCTATGAGTTGGATCATCAAGGTATAGAAGCAAACTGGGTAAAGGTTGATGGTGTTTGGGTTGTTGAGACTGATGCAGCTGGTGCACCAGTTACATCAACCAGTGAGTTCTCAGCCAAAAAACAGGATGGTTTTAGTAAAAATGTTGGATTGCTATACAACCTTGCTGATAACTTGACGTTGTCACTTGGCTATGCGGAAGCGCTGCGAGGCAGACAAATCGCAGATGCGTTCACAGTCGGTGAGCTAACGCCGAATGCAAACTTGGTTCCTGAAGAAGTAGAAAATGTTGAACTCGGTATTCAATATAATGATGGCGCTTGGATGTTTGAAGCATCTGTATACTCTAGCACAATTAATGGTGTTGTCTTCGACAAGTTTAAAGGGCGTGAAGGGGTTTTCTACGAAAATATCGGTGATTTGGGGAGTGAAGGTTTTGAACTAGTTGGTGGTTATCAAGCGGACAATTTTGATGTAATTGTCAGCTTTAACCATAATAACGTTGAATTGGATAATGTGATATTTAATTGGCCAGATCCCACAGACGCGACATCCACAAACCGCATCGAAGTTGACAACATTGACTTGGCTGCCTACGAATACGGTGGTCTAGGTAATGCGGTTGGAGACTCATTGAACGTAAACTTTAACTATCACTTAAACGATCAGATTAAACTTGGCTGGAATTACAAGTATGTGGCGAGCTTAAATGATATTGAAGTATTTCACCGTTCAATTGAGCTAGGTTGGGTTGAAAAGCTTGAGACAATTGACAAACCAAGCTACCAGTTAGTCGATGCTTATGTTAGCTACGAGCCATTCGACTCTTTGAGAGTCGACCTTTCAATACAAAATCTATTAGATGAGTCTTACCGCAGCCATGGTAGTGTTGCCGATTACGGTCATATTCCTGGTTATGAAGGTGTTGTCGGGATCAAAGAAGCAGGTCGCGATATTAGGCTGACAGTTGCCTATCAGTTCTAGTGTTATTGTCAAAAGAGCTAACTTAAAGGGTTAGCTCTTTTCATTTGGTTATTATGCTAATGAAACCTTTATTTAAGCCAACGCCAGCTGCGCATATTACTTGCCGAGTTTTACTTAGCGTGATTGGTGGTTATGTTATCGCTAACTTGAGTGCCATGCTTATTTCGTACTTACCATCAGATAATAAAGTCGATGGTATTGTCGCAGGAATGATGTCCAGTTTTATTATTTACACTTTGATTGTGATCGTTGTGTTTGCTGTTAAAAGCACTACTAGAGCAATATTTTTTATTGCGCTTTTAGTTGTTTTGCTAAGCGTTTTAGTCATGTATCTAGAAAAGGCTATTTGAGAATGAAAGCGAGATTTCGACAGTCTATGAGCTGGCTACATACGTGGACCGGCGTTGTTTTTGCGTGGATGTTGTACTTCATTTTTGTGACTGGCAGTGTCGGATATTTTGAAAACGAAATTGATCGTTGGATGAAACCTGAAATCATGGTTTCGAAAGGACTTGAGGATAGCGCAATAACGAATATCGCGACCAGACAACTCAGCATACATGGTGATAATGCATCTCAGTGGTACATAAGTTTTCCCACATCAAGAGATCCATTTATTGAAATCTCTTGGTTAGAACCTGATAACACCGAAAGCAAAACACCCAAACAATGGCACGAAAGCAGCCTCGATCCAGTGATGGGAACGCTTATCCGTAATAGACAAACTAGCGGAGGTGAGGCGCTTTACCGTTTGCATTACAATCTACATTATGTACCACAACTTGTAGGCTACATATTAACCAGTATTGCTGCAATGATAATGCTTATAGGGTTAGTTACTGGTTTAATTATTCACAAGAAAATTTTTGCTGAGTTCTTTACGTTTCGAGCTCAAAAAGGGTTGCGTTCTTGGCTAGATATTCACAATATTTTTAGTGTGCTACCACTACCGTTCCACTTGATGATCACCTATAGCGGGTTATTGCTGCTGATGGGGATCACTATGTCTCCAGTTATTGACCTGCGCTATGGAGAAGGTCAGCAAAATCATCGCCAATTTTATGTGCAATCACAGACAGAGCAAAAGTCACAGCAAATAATCGAGATGCTCCCCACAGAGTTAAGCGTTCAATCTGCTTTGGCTGATGCTAAACGTCGCTTCAAATCACATAAAGTTAGTTATGTTGGCGTCATTGAGAGAAATACAGAAAAAGAACACATTGAGATCTGGTTTGAATCGAAAAGTGGAATCGAATTCGCCTCGTTGCTTGAGTATCGTGCTATTGAAGATAAAGTTATGCTCGAAACCTCCCTCGGAAAAGCTGGGGGAGCTGCAAGTGTTTATGATTTCTTAGAGCATTTACATGAGGGGCTATTTGCTGATATTTACCTTAGATGGATTTACTTTTTATCAGGTTTATTTGGCGCAGCGATGGTTGCTACTGGTCTTATGATATGGTTGAAAAAGCGCAAGGCAGTGACTAGTACTAATAAGATCCTGACGAGTATTATAGAGCGCATAAATATTGCGATGATCATTGGGGTTCCTATAGCGATAGCGTCTTACTTTGCTGGTAATCGGTTATTGCCAATAGGCTTTCCAAGCCGAGCAGCTTGGGAAATGCATATACTTTTTATAACGTTAGGCCTATGCATACTCTATTGTGGATTAGCCTCAAAAAAATGGCTTTGGCAGCGAATGTTATGCTGTGCTGCTTTGGTATATGGGCTACTACCTATACTTAACGCACTAACAACGGAGCATAATATATGGCTTAGTTGGATAAATAGTGATTGGCTGATGGTTGGATTTGATTTAACGGTGTTATTTATCTCTATATGCTTTGTAGCAGCTTTTTGGGTTGTACGTTGCCGACAAGAAGGCATCAGTGTTAAGGCGGCCCAATGAAGTTAATTGTTGTTTTGTTTGTGTTACTTTTCTTAGCCTTTGCGTTGTTGAATTTATCCTTGTCACGACATAGGGTGAAGCTCTCTAACAGAGCCGGAGCATTCGATGTGGGTCAACAACGACGATTTAGGATACTCGGATACTTACTTTTATTCATTACGGTGGCTTTTGTTACAGCGATGTGGGGTGTCTCTTTAGGGCTAGTTTATTGGTTCGCCACAGCAACACTTACATCAATTTTGGTGGTTTTGTTGTGGACTTACAAACCTAAATTTTTCAGTTTTTTAAATAGGTGCTAATGACTTTCTAATGGGCCTTAGTCTAATGCAACTGATTTACTCAATTTCCATGCAGCTGGCGTAAAAGCTGGTGGTGGCAGGCCAGTCACTAAATACAGCAACTACGCCAACTTGTTTTGCCAATATGTCCAACACCCTAAGTATATCGCCATCATGCTTAACTGCGTTTTTTACAGATTGATAATACCAACCGCCGCCGTTCGTTAAAGGGCCTGAGCGCTCTAAAGACCAAGCAACTATCTTTAATCCTGCACGTTTAGCGGCTAGGGCGTACTGCGACGGAATGATATCGCCGTTTTTATCTTCGCTAATTAACATCCAAATTGGTGGGGCGATAATTTTTACCTTATTTTTGGCTAAGTCTTCCATTGACGGTTGCCAAGTACTTGGTTTGTTAATATCAAAATGTTCGCCAGCTTCTCTACCATCAAGAAATACGGCATGGTTTGCAAACTCTGGTGCATGCTTTATCCAGTACTGAATATCTTGGTAAGAAAAGGATTGTGGAAAAACTTGAGATGGGGGGACATTGTGATCAGTATATTCGTCTAACATTTTTTGTGCGAGCTGGTTTTGGCTTAACCCATTAAATGGCATTGGCACTTCTGGTGTTTTTAACTCAGGAGTCATATTTACACCAAGTTGCTTAAATAAAGCAATGCTTTCACTGTGGGTCATTAAGGTTCCAGAACTGGCATAAAGATCTGTACGCCAATTGGGAGTGCCTTTGACAAACTCTGCTACTGTGGTTGCTTGAGTATTCACACCATCCATTTTTCCTTTTAGTTGCTTGAATTCTGCTAAGGTAATGTCTGAGGTGCAGCATTGAGCAGACGCAAGTTTACCAGAGTCTGGATCCGCTGGTGTGAAGGGTTGTCTACACTTGCTAGCAAGCTTAGGTTGTAGCAAGATATCGGTTGTCGCATGAAGGTCACATTGTGCATGGCGGCAAACGAGAGTCTTGTCTTTCGTAAAAGTAACATCACATTCGAGCGTGCCAGCTCCCATTTTTGCGGCGGCAATGTATGATTCTTTGGTGTGCTCAGGGTAGAAAAGTGGTGCACCGCGATGTCCAATGGAAAAACGTGTGCGCTTGATTGGTTTATCTAAACAGCTTGCAAGCTTTTCCTTAAGCTCACCATCTGGAAGTTGCGAGACTAAAAATTGAGGCCGTGTACCGACATCAAACTGCTTTGTTGCCTGGCATCCCGTTAGCGTAACCACCAACCATATCATCCATATTATTTGGCGCATACCTGCCTCATTCTAACAAAGCGTAAAAGGCGTAAGTAAATCATGGAATTTTTACAGTCCGATGTCATACCTCAATTTGTTTAACGATATTGCTGACGATAGTTCTCTACCCACAACTTAGTGGCGCCACAAACGGCAACAGGCATCACGATGAGGTTAACAAATGGGATTGAGGTCAATACAAACACCGCAAAGCCAAAGCCATAAGACAGCCCTTGTTTACTTTTCAAATCATCTTTCATTTGCTTGAAATGAATTTTATGGTTATCAAACGGATAATCATTATATTGCACGCTGTACATCCAACACGTAAACATAATCCATAAAATTTGCCCAACGATAGGCAGCATCCAAAGTAAGATGAAAAAGCCGAGTGCACGTGGAAGGTAGTAGCAGAGTTTGGTCCATTCTCGACCCAACATTCGCGGCACATCTTTTATGGTATCAATTAACTTATCATCATTGATATGTTGGTTGGTCAGGTAAAGTTCTACTTTTTCGGAGAGTAAGCCATTGAAAGGCGCAGCAATAAAGTTGGTTATCACCGTGAAAATCATACTATAACTGAAAAGTATCACTAAGATAGCAATTGGCCACATTAGCCATTCCAGCCAACTGAGCCAATCTGGTAACAATCCGTTGAGATAAGTAAATCCTTGAGTCAGCCAGTCATAAAGAAAAAAGAGTGATGCACCAAATAGCAGTACATTGATTGTTAAAGGAATAAATACAAAACGTTTTAATCCTTTTTGGGTGATTAAAGAAAAACCGGCAATAAAGTACTCGATACCGCGTGATAGTTGCACTGTACACCTCGTGTTGTAATACCAATTAGTCTTAATACTGGCTCAATTTGAAGGAGCAAATCTGACGCTAACTGCGTTAAAAATTTCTCATTTAGAACAACTAAATAGTAAAGTTTTCGCCTGGTTATCGACAAGGTTTTCTCGCCCCAAAATAGCTCACTTAATTAAGCAAATTGGTATGATTTAATTCTTTTGATTTAAGGCACATACCAAAAATGTTGGCGTTAGTATAACGCTAAACAGCGGGCTACAAATAGGAGATTAGTAACAATTCATCTCAGCCCACATAGTGCCTGAGTGTGCGTATGAAAATTAACCTCAGTATATTTAGAAGCTTAGTAAATAGATTAGAAATAATACTTGTAAACGCAAGAAACTGCCCATACACTCAAAGTAAGGCAGTAGAAGTGAGAATACTATGCGGTTAATTCGTTGGATGATTACATTTTGTATGTTGAGTCTGTTGACAGTGTCAACGGCCGATGCTGCTAAATGTGATACCACGCTTTCAATCGCGCCTATCGTTGTTGACCTAGACAATTCGAACTCCAGCCCTGATTTAGATGATTGCGTTGTATCAACAACCCATCGTTTCGTGGTTGCTAGTAGCTTTATCATAGCGCAATCGCAACCCACCTATTCTTATTCAAACTCAGTATGTGAGTCTATTAGAGCACCACCTGTCGCAAATTAATTTAGTCCTTTTCCGTGCTTAATTAATTTTAAAGATAGAGGTGATCTATGAACACTTACACAGTATTGAAAACTCAACCTGTTGCAAATTATGAACTTGCTGAAAATAACTTCCCAGCTTGTAACACTGACAACCTAGAGCAAGCGCCAGCACATTGCCTAATGCACAATCTACATTTGGCACCTATGCAGCATATTGATGAAAACAGTAGCATAGATGAAGCTACGTTAGTGCTGGACAAAACGCACCGCAGAGCAAGCTTTGTCGTTGATAGCAAAGAAAAGCTTGTTGGTATGATCTCTAATGCAAGAATTGGCAGTCGCTACGTGTTGAGTATTGCAGAAAGACGCGGTTGTACAAGACGTGATTTAAACGTCAATGATGTCATGATCCCACTATCAGATCTTCGTCAAATCACCTTAAAACAAACTAGCCAAACTGTGGTTGGCAATGTGCTTAAAACAATGGAAGAAGGTGGCTTCGAGTTTTTACTTGTTATTGATGAAGTGACTCAGCATCCAGTCGGTTATTTTGACCTAATCGATATGATGAAAGCCTGTGGACGTGCAGTAAACTCAATGAAACCAGCAAATAAATTCAGTGATATTGTTGGTACGATTTTGCACCACGCAGAAATTTAAAAGAATCCCTATAGTTAATGTAAATTAAAGTTAGCAAGGCGTCGTAAGGCGCCTTTTTTGTGCCTCAAGTTTGCTCCTATGCAGCAGAGGCTAGGCGCTATTTTTACTTTGCGCCAGCAAACCCGAGTTGTCGCCAAGACTCATAGACAAAAACGGAAACAGCATTAGATAGGTTCATACTGCGACTATCGGGGCGCATTGGAATGCGGACTCGCTGAGGCTCAGGCAGTGAAAAAATAATGTCTTCTGGCAAACCTCGAGTTTCAGGGCCAAACAATAGGCAGTCACCTGCTTCATAGGCTACTTCATGATGGTATTTGCTACCTTTTGTCGTGCAAGCAAATACTCGCTTTGGATTTCGTTTGGCTAAGTATGCTTCAAAGTTAGGGTGGCGCTCTACTTCGCTAAATTCATGATAATCAAGGCCTGCACGTCTTACCCGTTTATCATCCCATTCAAATCCTAGCGGCTCTATCAGGTGTAGTGAATATCCTGTATTAGCACACAAACGAATAATATTGCCTGTATTAGGCGGGATCTCGGGTTGGTATAAAACGATATCTAACATGATAGGCCTCAATTAAATTTTGCCCGGCAGTATAGCTGATACTTGTCGACATTTATATGTGCTGCGCTTGATAGAGCGAAATCCATTACCCAGTTTTTAAAGTACGACTGTTGATAAAAACTATACAACCGTAATCTGTTTTTCATTTCAAAGCATTACCCTGTAATATAGTAGCATCGCGATGCCGTGGCATTTTGCGAGTGGTTTGACGACTAATCATTTCAGTTAGCCAAACGTCAGATTAAATAATATGAAGAAATGAGGTGCCAGTGGATCGCAGCTATGAGTTTTGGGTTAGGTTTTCAAGTGTCTTTACCATCATAATGGTGGGATTGATGATCGCAGCTAAGTGTTGGGCTTGGCTGTCTTCAGGTAGTGCCGCTATGCTCGGTTCTTTAACTGATTCACTGCTTGATATTAGCGCCTCTTTAATGAATTTCTTTGTACTGAGCTACGCACTGCGTCCTGCGGACGATGATCATCGATTTGGTCATGGAAAGGCAGAAGCATTAGCCGGGCTTGGACAAGCGGCCTTTATCGCGGGCTCTGCGAGTTTATTGGCTTTTCATGGCGTAGAGCGCATTATCAATCCAACCCAAATTCCACATTCGTTGTTTGGTGTGTGGGTGAGTTTATTTGCGATAGTTTGTACTTTGTTGGTGGTTGCGGTGCAGTATCAAGTCGTTAAACGCACGCAGTCCATCGCCATTAAGGCCGACTCGTTGCATTATAAGGGCGATATTTTATTAAACCTTGCGGTGCTCCTAGCGGTATTGCTTAACTTTTACGGCGTAGGTTACGCCGATCCGATTTTTGGTATTTTGGTGGCGGTGTATTTACTTTACAACAGTTGGGATATTGCCAAGGAAAGTGCTGCACACTTAATGGATAAAGAGCTGCCAGACGAAGAAAAAGCACAGATCATACTTATCGCGTCGAGTCATGAGGACGTTTATGGAGTACATGATTTGCGTACCAGGCAAGGTGGCAAAATCAAGTTTATTCAACTGCATCTAGAGCTTGATGACGATATGCCGCTGATGCGAGCGCATCAGGTTGCGGATGAGGTAGTTGCTAGCATTAAAGAAGAGTTTGATTGTGAGATGGACGTGCTTATCCATCAAGACCCAGTTTCTTTAGCACTAAGTAGCTCGTCTGTAAACGCATAAAAATCATCTAACACGGCTTTGCGGGTATTATCTTGCTCGCAAAGTAGTTCATGTTTCCCGATAAACTCTGTAACTGTCACATTATCCCTGTGCGCGGCAAATTGACTTTGCGCCTGATTATCAACAATGCTGTCTTCACTGGCTGTCGCGATACGGATTGGCAGAGCTAGCTTAATATCTTGAAACGAGCGGCATTTATGTAGAGCCGTGTATAACCAAGCAAAGCTAACACCACCGAGTTGTAGCTCGGGAAATTGATCGTACAAACCTCTAAATAGCGCATATCTAATTGGACAATCAGTAAGGTCATTATCTTGAAAAGGTTTGTTGTGGTAGTGCACCTGTCCCAACGCATAATGCTTACCTAGCCCAAATAAACAAGCTGCGCCCGCAAGTCCCTCGGCAAACCAAGTCGGGTAGGGAGTCGTATTGATCCCAAGCATCGGGGCTGATAAATAGACTCCCTCTATGTTATGAGGCGCAAATAATGTTAAATAATCGCAGGTAATGGCACCGCCCATTGAATGTGCCAATATAAAAAGTGGCAAGGTGTTCTGCTTGGCAACGATTTGATCCATAAAGCAGTGCAGCGTTGCAGCATAATCTTCAAAGCGTCTAACATAGCCGATTTGCTTATCTTTAAGTAATCGCGGCGAGTAGCCTTGTCCTGGATGGTCATAGGTAAATACCGCTATGTTGTTTTGCGCAAACTCCCACAGCAATTCTCTGTATTTATGAGCAGACTCAATACGGCCATTAACCAACACCAGGCTGAACGTTGCCCTTTCTGGAATGTGGTAGGCGTAAAATAGCCTACCATGAGGGGTATCAAAAAAGCCTTTTTGGCAGCCTTGCCAGTGCTCATCAATTTCCGGAAGGTGTGATTCAAGTTGCTGACTTTGGCTATAAAACATGGCTACCTGTGTAATGGAATTCGAATGCTGACTTGCAAACCAACATTATTACTAAATTCGATATGGGCATCATGTACTTTTAACGCGTGCTGCGCAATGGCAAGACCCAGCCCAAACCCGCCCATTTGATTTTTGCTTGGCGTACGTGCGCTCGACACTCTGAAAAATGGAATGCAAAGCTTGTCGAGCATGTCTTCACTTACGCCTTTACCATCATCACTGATAGTGCATAGCAACTGATTACCGTCACTCTCAATATCGACATTAATAAGGCTAGTCGCATACTTAATTGCGTTACGAATAATGTTTTCGAATGCGCGGTTAAGTAGCATTGGGTCGCCATAAAGTGTTGCCTCGGGTAGTGCTGTGACGACAAGGTCCTTCCCTAATTGTTGTGCCTCAAACAGTGCATCTTCCAATATCGGGTCGAGCAGCTCATTGAACTTAATTATCTGCTTATCGATTGGCACTTGATCCGCTTCGAGCTTAGATAAATGCAAAATATCGCTGAGCATATTTTCAACTAACTGAGCTTCACGTTCAATGCGCTCGATATAACTTTGGCTTTGCGCTGTGGCATGGCCTGCAGCGAGGCCTGTGGCCATTTGTAAGCGGGTGAGCGGTGAGCGTAGTTCATGGGATATATCAGCAAGCAAGCGTTTTTGATTGTTAACTAAAGACTCTAATTTATCAGCCATTAAGTTAAAATCATGACCCAGTTGACCGAGCTCGTCTTGGCGCTTGGTATTTATATCGGCTCTGCTCGACAATTCTCCACGGGAAAGTTTTGCAGCGGCTTTTTGTAGCTCTTTAATTGGCGACAATAGATCTCGAGTAAACCAAAAACACAGTAATAAGCTTGCGCCTAGCACGACCGCGATTTTTACCCAAAGCGGTAGGGTTCTTAATTTGATGAGTGCACTTGGGGTATGGTTTTCAAAAATTAAATAAAGACGATAACTTTCACCTTGAAGTGTAAGTTCTAGGGGGCCAAAAGCCTTGTACTCTGGGGTAAAAATAGCGACCGGTTTGGCATCTTCGGTAAAGCTGAGTAAATCTAAATTCAGCGTTTTTATATTGGGATCGGCGGCAACGCTTTTTTCGGCATCGCGGTGGCTCAAGTAGATATTTCGAGCCTTTCTTTTACGCAGTTTGGCGACCTTATTCAACTCAAAGTTGGGGCGCTCGCTTGCGCGTATTAACGCTTGTTCTAATTGTTTTAGATTTTGCAGCATGGGTTTTGAGATGCGGTGAGTTTCTACAACATCAGGTTGTAACATGCTGATCCCAAGCAACAACAACATAGTGGCAATGATAGTGAGCCAAAACCAGGCAAAAACCTTAACAAGTAAGTACCGCTTCATTCATTACGCCTTTAGAAAAATATAGCCAGCGCCGCGGATCGTTTTGATATAAGTGTGTTCACTTAATGCGGCAATTTTCTTGCGAACGTTAGAGACATGCATATCGATAGAGCGATCATAAGGCACGAGTGGCCGGCCTAATACTTGTCGTGAAATTGTCTGCTTGTCGACCACTTCTCCTGCAGTTCTGACCAGCAAGTGTAGTACCTCGTATTCGGTGCCCGTCAGCGACAGCACCTCGCCATTAACAGTAGCGCTTCTCGAAGCAACATCTAAACGCAGCTGGTGGATAGTAAAGGTATCATCCGGGCTGTGTTGTTTATAATGATCGACGCGACGGGTAATAGCTTTAACGCGTGCGAGTAGTTCGCGGTGGTTAAACGGTTTTGGAATATAATCGTCAGCACCTAGCTCCAAACCAAAGATGCGGTCAAAGTCATCGCCTTTTGCCGTTAGCATAATAACAGGTGTCATCTTCTGGACACGTAACGCCTTTAGTACTTCAAAACCATCCATTTCGGGAAGCATTACGTCTAACAATATCAGGTCGAAATTTTGCTTTAATGCCAGCTGTAGACCTTCTGTTCCTGTGTGGGCCATCGCCACTTCAAAGCCTTCTGCAGTAAAGTATTCTTTTAACAGGCTGCAAAGTTCTTGGTCGTCATCAATAAGTAAAATGGAATGTTTCATTGTCATACTTAGTCCAGCATTGTTGATTGGCGTTGGCCTGAATAGTTCGGCTCTAGCATATTACACCTTACTTCAACGCCTTATGTAAATTGCCTTTGCTTTTTTTTGCAAAGCACTGACAAAACTTTACCTCTGTCTGACGTTCCTTTTCTTTGTGCTTGCTAAATTTGGAAGTGACAAAGCAATGGCGAACAAGGAGCCAATACCATGAAATTACTATCTACTTTAGCATTAGTTACAGCACTTGGTGTATCGACTTTTAGCTTCACTGCAAACGCGGGACCTATGGGCGGGCAGCTTGAGCACTCAGCAAGGTTGCTACTATCTGATAAAGGCCAGAAGTTATTAGAGCTAACAGAAGCGCAGCAAGACCAACTAAAGACGATTTATGCGGATTACAAAACTGCAAAAAAAGCGTTAAAAGAAAGCGGGAAAGAAGCACATTCAACTTATCGTGAAGAAATGAAAGCACTTATGGCAGCCCCAGCCTTTGATAAGGTTCAAGCGCAACTTTTACTGGAAAAAGGCCAAGATAAAAAGCAAGCGTGGGCGCTACTTTCAATGGAAACTCGTCACAAAGTATTCCATGTATTGAATGAAGAGCAGCGCGATAAGCTCCAAGCACTTAAGTCACGTCGTAGCCACAAAGGCCATAAAAAAGCAAATTAAGTCTTTCTAACTTAGTCCTTACCTTCCCAGTAAGGACCTTATCATTTTCAAGCCTTTGTCACCTTCCTATAAAATGAGAGCTTGTATTCCAGATTGATGTAGAGAACTGACCCCTTGGAATCAGTGTATAAAATATTACAACGGTTTGTACTGGTTTAAGTTACATGTTGATAACATGTTTGCGTTGTGATATTTTTCGATTAAGAGTACATCTAGCAAGTCTGCGGACAACTCTTTGAAATAGTGTCGAATTGAAAAATTCTTAATTTACGCGCACAAACTTTCCAATAACTTTTGCTTTCTTCTGAGTAACTAAGGGTATTCTTTGTTGTTGGCTGTTTGTTACTAGGTATCACTGAGGGAGACATGCAGACACCTGAAGAATACGAGGTGACACTTAGGATCCGAGAACTGCTAAAAGAACTCAAAAAGCGTAAAGGCTATACTAAAAAAACCATTAGCCAGAAGCTCGGAATAGGTCTCACCACACTAGACGACTATCTTAACGGAACAAGCTCATTTCGCTTAGGTACCTTAATTAAATTGTCGGAAATTTGTCGGATCCAATTAAGTGATATTTTGGAAGGAGCAGGGCATATTGCTAAAACTTACCAAAATGAAGTGAGAAGTTCAGAGTCAAAGACGGAAGAAGAGCAAGTAGAACAAGGTGACTAGTGATTTTACTGTGCTTGGTTTTTGCTTTTCTAAGCAAGTAGTTATGAGTGAGTAAAGGCCGAGATACTCGGCCTATAGATTTATTCTTTAAAAAAGTTTTCGTTGTTTTTTGCCAGCATCGCTTCTATATCTTCAATCAAACTTTCCGCATCTTGAGGCGTAAGTTCACCACTTTTCATCGGTGTAGAAATCGTATTTGATTCGTCAGACCAATCACCTAAATCAATTAATTGACAGCGTTTTGAGCAGAACGGACGAAATGGACTTTTATCCGACCATTCAACAGCCTGTTGGCAGGTTGGACACTTTACTGTGGTTGTCATAATACACTTACTTTTTACTTCGTGATTGTGTAAGTCTAATCGCATTTTATCGCTTTGTGAACTGAACGCATATCTACTCTGAACAGCTTGCATGCTAGGTGGGGATCCGTGATAGGATGGTAAAGCTAGGTAAAAGGAGAGGATGTATAAAAGGTGGAGAAGTTCGAAGCAACACTAGACAATTGTCATAAAGAGCCAATTCATATTCCAGGTTCAATTCAGCCGCATGGCTATTTATTGCTATTCGACACCAACACATTAACACTACGCTACTTTAGCGAAAATTTTGCCGAACTTGTAGGGCTTGAGCCTAGCGCTTTAGTCAATACTCATGCTGAAACGATTTTTGAGTCTCCTTTTTTTGAGTTGTTAGCCAGTAATGCTAACTCCTCTGAAATCCATCGTTTGAATCCGATGACGGCCACCATAAAAACCAAGGATGCAAAGTGGGTTGAACTTTCTGTAGTTGCAAGTCAAAACGAAGCTGGTCTCATTTTAGAGCTTGAGCAAAACACGGCGCAAGGCGTTGAAATCAATCATTCAATGCAACACCTTATGAAGCACTCACTGTCTAGTATGGTTGACTCTCAATCTTTACAAGCCTCGTTCGAGATGGCTGTGGAAGAAATTAGAGAGTTAACGCAATTTGACAGGGTGATGCTGTATAAATTTGATCACGAGTATAATGGTGAGGTGGTCGCAGAATCGAAGCGTAATGATCTTAATTCCTTTTTAAACCAACATTTTCCTGAGTCTGACATTCCAAAGCAAGCAAGAGCGCTATATTTAAGAAACCCTATTCGTTTGCTTGCTGATGTTGACAGTGAAAATTCACTGCTTTATCCGCAAGATAAGCCAATTGACTTAAGTGCCTGTATTTTACGTAGTGTTTCGCCAATTCACTGCCAATATTTACGTAATATGGGCGTTCAGGCAACCATGTCTATCAGCATTATCGTTGCTGGTAAGCTTTGGGGGCTGATTGCTTGCCACCACTACGAAAAGCACGTAGTGCCATTTAACATCCGTGAAGTCGCTCAGTATATGGGGCTGATGCTATCTTACTTAATTTCTCTTAAAATCTCGTCTTTAGAAGCAATGGCAGAAGCCAAAGCCCTGACATTGAGCTCGTCTGTTACTGAGCGTATGGCAAAAGAGATCTTTTTTGTAGATGGCTTGCGCTATGAATCCGCGGCATTGCAAGAAATGATGAAATCCAGCGGTGTTGCGTGGCGTGTTGAAAGTGATTTGGAGTGCTACGGGCAAACTCCTGCGAAGGCGGATATTGAGAGTATCTACCGCTGGCTTGCGGAGCATCAACTTGGTGATGACTCCATTTTTTATTGTCATAGCTTAGGTGAACTTAACGAAACATTTAAAGTCTTTGCTAAAACCGCGAGTGGCGTGCTATTGATGCCACTTTCTGCGGATGCTAATCACTTTATTATGTGGTTTAGAAAGGAAGTTATTCAAACCAAAAACTGGGGAGGGAAGCCTGAAAAATCCATTGAGTTTTTGGATGATGGTAGCCACCGTTTAATGCCGCGTAGTTCGTTTAAGTTGTGGGTCGAGAATGTTAAGTGCAAATCTCACCCTTGGACGGAAGCTGAAGTAAGTTGTGCATTGAAATTTCGTAATACGTTGGTTAATTATGTGTTGGCTAAATCAGAGCGATATAAAAAGCTCAATGCAATTCTAGAGCAAAAAGTTACTAAGCGTACCGAAGCGTTGGAAAATGAGATCACTTCGCGTCGTACTGCTGAGCAATTACTGACGATAGCACTTGAAAAAGCACATGAGTCGAATCAAGAGCTGGAGCGTTTTGCCTTTTTAGCATCCCATGATCTACAAGAGCCGCTTAGAAAAATCCAAATGTTCGGTGATCGGATCCAATGCTCTGCAGAGGGACTAAATGAAAGACATGCGTCCTACCTTAAGCGTATGATGGATTCTGCGGAGCGAATGCAAAAGTTGATCAAAGGGCTACTAAGTTTTTCACGGATTGACCGTAAAGGTGAGTCATTTAAATCATTTGATGGCGATAATGCGTTGGCTGAAACCTTACTGGATCTTGAGTTAGTGATTAAAGAGTCAAACGCTCAAGTGGATACCACAGGGCTTGGTGATGTTTTTGGAGACCGTAGGCAGTTGCAACGCGTGCTGCTAAACTTAATCAATAATGGGATTAAATTTAGTGCGCCAGAAAGAACGCCGCGGGTCTCGATTAGCAGCGAACGTAAAGCAAATGAACTGATCGTTGCCGTTAAGGATAACGGGATTGGTTTTGATCCTGAATTTAGTGAGCAGATCTTCAATCTTTTTGAAAGATTACATGGTCGTAGCGCATATGCCGGTACAGGACTTGGACTTGCTATTTGTAAAAAAATCGTCGAAAGACACCATGGTCGCATATGGGTCGAAACGGAAGTAGGGCAAGGCTCTACTTTCTATTTTAGCTTGCCGATTTCAGCGCAAGAGAGTTAACTTAGCTGTAGAACCATTGATGCGGTTCTGATATCAGCATACAAACTCGAGGTTAATGCGAGTTTAAGGAGAGTGTGTATGGTTCATCATCATGATTTAATTAAACAGCTTCACTCTGTAAACTATATCTTGGTTGCGGATGATGATTTCGACGACCAAGAATTAATCCGTGATGCATTTGAAGACAACGGCGTGATGGAGGCTAAGTTACAATTCGTAAGTGATGGCGTTGAGTTGATTGAGAAACTCAATAGCACTGAGCTATTACCTAGCCTTATTATTCTTGATTTAAATATGCCACGAAAAAGCGGTAAAGATGTATTGGCTGAGATGCGCGGGGCTGCAAACCTTAAGCATATTCCGGTTATTATGTTCAGTACATCGGATTCTGAGCTAGATATAAAACAGTGTTACTTGCTTGGGGCAAATTCTTATATGACCAAACCGTCTCAATATCATGAGCTGGTTGATTCAATGAAGTCCTTGCTGTCCTTTTGGCTTGGCACTGCAAAGCTCGTGATCGATTAGAAGTGAAGGGCCAGAATAACTAGCTGGCCCTTAAGCTGTTATAGCACTAAATAGCTTCGTTGGTATGCTTTTGCTTTAACAAGCGACTTGTCACTGTACCTGCGGTCATTGAGCCCGATACATTGAGTGCCGTTCTTGCCATATCAATTAGTGGCTCAATAGAAATAAGCAGCGCTGCAATTGTCACTGGTAGTCCCATCGCAGGCAGTACCACCAACGCCGCGAAAGTGGCACCACCTCCAACACCCGCAATACCAAACGAACTAATTGCAACCATAGCCACTAATGAGACAATAAAGTCGAGTGCGAACGGGTCAATTCCTACAGTCGGCGCAACCATTACAGCAAGCATTGCAGGATAAATGCCAGCGCAGCCATTTTGTCCGATTGTCGCACCAAACGATGCAGAAAGGTTTGCAATCGCAGGGGGAACATTAAGCTTGTGGATCTGCGCTTCAACATTCAATGGGATAGTTGCCGCGGAGCTTCTAGAGGTGAAAGCAAAAGTTAAAACAGGCCAAATTTTTTGGAAGAAATGCTTTGGGTTTTCACCAACCAAAGTAACTAGTAAGCCATGCACCACAAACATCAGTAAAATGGCAACGTAAGAGGCAATAATAAAACCGAGTAAGCTAATAATGTCAGCCATGCTTGATGTGGCGATCACTTTGGCCATCAAACCAGCTACACCATAAGGTGTAAGGGCGATGATCATACGTACTAATCTCAACACAACTGCCTGTGCGCCTTCAACTGCATTTTTTATTGGACTACTTAAATCTGACTCTTCCATGATGGCTCTACGAGCAGCAATACCAGTTAACACACCAAAAATCACCACTGCGATAATCGAGGTCGAGCGCTCGCCAGTCAAGTCAGCAAACGGATTGGTTGGTACAAAGCTAAGCAGCATTTGTGGAATGGTTAAATCGGCAACGGTTGTTGCACGTTCTTCAAGTACCGCTATTCTGGCCGTTTCGCGTGCACCTTCAACTAAGCCTTGTGCGCTTAAACCAAATGCTTGAGTGATAAAAATACCAATGAGCGCTGCAATGGCCGTGGTAAAAACTAAAATTGCGATGGTGACAAACGAGATCTTTCCAAGAGAGCCTTGATTATCTAATTTTACGACCGCGGCAATCATAGAAACTAAGACCAATGGCATAATCACCATTTTGAGAAGATTGACATAGCCGCTACCAACAATCGCAACCCAATCTAGTACGGTCTGTTTGGTGGTTAAATCACCTGAGAAAACAAATTGTAAGGCGAGTCCAAATAGGCTACCCGCAACTAAGCCTAGTAATACCGTTCGTGACAGGGTTTCGGAGCGCTGTTGAAAGCGATAAAGACCGAAAAGTATGGCAATAAAAACCGCAAACGCGGCGATAACAGCAAAAGACATCAGAATACCTTTCGAAATATATGAAAATAACGCGCTACTATAGAGGTTTTGTTGATTTGGCTAAAATATTCTTTGACTATGGAATAGAACAAAAGGTTATCAATAAAAATGAAAGTTTTTAATGGTTTTTCCTTTCATATAAAGATGTTTTGTAGTGAGTTGGTACTAACTCATAGTAATTAAAAACACTGAGATATGCACTTAGCTTACAATAATCTTTCGTAGCAGCGAGTTTATCTCGCGACTCTTTTCTAGAGTTATCTCGCGACTCTTTTCTAGAGTTATCTCGCGACTCTTTTCTAGAGTTATCTCGCGACTCTTTTCTAGAGTTATCTCGCGACTCTTTTCTAGAGTTATCTCGCGACTCTTTTCTAGAGTTATCTCGCGACTCTTTTCTAGAGTTATCTCGCGACTCTTTTCTAGAGTTATCTCGCGACTCTTTTCTAGAGTTATCTCGTGACTCTTTTCTAGAGTTTATTTCGCGATTTCTTTTGCTTTGCGACGTTAACCGTGTGGCCGCTTTTATAGTATGGAGTTGGGTTATACGGTTTATTGAGTAGGTGTAAAAGCGAGTTAGCTCTGAGGCAATGACAAGCGTAGAGTGGGAAAGGTTGTTCCCCGGCTTCGCGGATGCCGATGTCAGCCCTTGAACCCTGAGGTTCAAGGCGGAGAGCAACAGCCTACCGTAGGCTTCTCGGTACATGCCGAGCATGCTCAATAGTAAACAAACTGCTATCCTAAACGAAATTTATCGGCTCAGGGACTTAATCAGCTGTCCTACGAGCTAGGGAACAATTACAGTATATAAAACATCTGCCGATCACGAAACCATAGTAATGCAATTTATGTGTTAACCGCGTGCTTTTTACTCGCTTTGTTTAGTGACTAAGCAAACGTTAATCTGAGCGTTTGCTGGCAACGCTAAATTTGCTTAATTTTTCGAAGGCCACAGCTTCTGGACCGTTTCTAACTAACAGAGTAAACAGGTTACTTAGAAAGGAACCGGTGCGGTAAAGGCCATCATCTCAGCAGTTGTTGGATGCGAAATTTGCAGCATCTCTGCATGCAACTGTAGACGTGAAGCCGCCGCTAACGCCTCTCCCGTAGCGTATAGCCTATCACCTAGGATAACGTGCCCAAGCGAAAGCATATGTACTCTGAGTTGATGAGAACGTCCTGTGATGGGGATTAGCTTAACGCGTGTTGCCTGTGCTTCATATTCCATGACTTCAAAATGCGTTAACGAAGGTTTACCGGTCTCATGACAAACCATTTGCTTTGGGCGGTTAGGCCAATCACACACCAGCGGTAAATCAACAGAACCCGTTTGCTGTTGTAATTTACCATGAACTCGGGCGATGTAGTGTTTGCGGGTTAAGCGGTCTTGAAATTGAATGCTCAGATGGCGATGCGCTGC
This sequence comes from Pseudoalteromonas sp. NC201, assembly GCF_002850255.1. Taxonomy (NCBI): domain Bacteria; kingdom Pseudomonadati; phylum Pseudomonadota; class Gammaproteobacteria; order Alteromonadales; family Pseudoalteromonadaceae; genus Pseudoalteromonas; species Pseudoalteromonas sp. NC201. Next base: position 3,194,117 of record NZ_CP022522.1, on the reverse strand, counting down.
TTTATTCATAGCAAGGCACAGCACGCCGGATGTTGCCATATCAAGGCGATGCACAATTCTTGCCGTAGGGTAGACAAAATTCACTCTGGCGATAGCGCAGTCCCAATGCTTTGGATCTTTACCAGGTACGGTGAGTAACCCGCTTGGTTTGTTGATCACCAGCATATCTTCATCTTGGTACAAAATATCAAGATAGGGAGAAAGGGGGGGAGCGTAATTTAGTAACACCAGCTGCCTCAGCATGAACAGAACGAAGCCGGGTATTATATATGAGTTGCTAAGTGAGCGGTAGCGAGAAAGAGAGCCGCAGCTCTCTTTCGGTGTGGGAGGTTTACTGGTTTGCAACCACAATTAAACGAATCGCATCCAACTTAAGCTGCGCTTTTTCAATGTGTGTGCTCAGCTCAGCCCTTTGTTTATCAAATACTTGAACTTCTTCATCACGGATGTTCGGATTGATAGCCTTAAGTGCTTGTAAACGACCTTGCTCATCACCTAATTGCTTTTGCATTTTATCCATCGCGTTGGCTTGAATACTTTCAAGTTGAGTTTGTGCAATATCGCCAGCTTGAGTAATAAGCGGGTGAATAGCGCTTTGTAGCGCATTAACTAGCTTGCTGCCGGTTTGTCTGCCAACGGCAGAAAGCTGTTGATTGAATGCATCAAACGCCACGTTTTGGGCTAAGTCATTGCCACCTTTATCCATTAGAACACGAATTGGTGTTGGCGGTAAAAAGCGACCTACTTGAAGAGACTTAGGCGCAGAAGCTTCTGCAACGAAGATCATTTCAACAAAGAAAGTACCGACAGGTAGCTTGTTGTTTTTAAGCAGTGCCACTGACGCACAACCAAAGTCATCGTTACAGATCATATCCATTACGCCGCTGACCATGGGGTGATCCCAGCTGATGAAATGCGCGTCTTCTTGTGACAGTGAGGTGTTACGGTCAAAAGTCACTGTGATGCCATCGTCTTTCAAACAAGGGAAAGAAGGGTTAAGCATGTGCTCGGTAGGTTTGAGAATAATCGTATTCTCGCCTTTGTCTTCTTGGTTAACACCAAAAGTATCAAACACATTAATCATAAACGCAGGCAAAATGACGTCGTTATCAAGTGCCTCAAGTTCAGCAACGATATTATCTGTTTTACCTTGACCACTTGAGTGAAGCTCAAGTAGGCGGTCTCGACCTTGCTCCATCTTTGTGCGCAGCTGAGCATTTTCTTTTGCGGCTTGCTCCAATAGAGGATCTAATTCGTCTTCGTCACAGTTGTGCTCAGCGATCAGCGCTAACAAATCATCAGAGAAAGACTTATACAGCATTTGCCCCGTGGTGCTGGTGGTTTCAAACGCATCTAAGCCCTCGTGATACCAACGTAGTAATACTTCTTGTGCGGTACTTTCAAAGTAAGGCACGTGAATATTAATGTCGTGCTTTTGACCAATGCGGTCAAGACGACCAATACGTTGCTCAAGTAAATCAGGGTTAAGCGGTAGGTCAAATAGCACCAAATGATGTGAGAACTGGAAGTTACGACCTTCAGAGCCAATTTCAGAGCAGAGCAATACTTGCGCGCTATCATATTCATCAGCAAAAAACGCTGCTGCGCGGTCGCGCTCGATGATAGACATGCCTTCGTGGAACACCGCCGCTTTAATCGCTTCGCGCTCACGTAATACTTGTTCAAGGCTAATTGCGGTTTCCGCTTTGGCACAAATAAGCAGTACTTTTTCGTGCTTTAACTCTTTTAATTTAGCAATCAACCACTCGACGCGCGGGTCAAACTGCGCCCAGCTGCTTCCTTCACCTTCAAACTCTTGGAAGATTTTTTCAGGGAACAAAGCACGCATCGCGTTAAATTCAGGACTTTGAATACCACCAATGTTACCCATTACCGACATTGCTGTTTTGTATTGCTTCGGTAAAGGTACTGGGTATTGATGTAACAAACGACTTGGGTAGCCATCAATGCCACTGCGGCTATTTCTAAATAGAATACGGCCAGTACCATGACGGTCTAGTAGCATAGACAAGATTTCAGCTTTGGCGTCGCTATCGCCACTTTGTGCCTTTGCTAGTAGCTCAGAAATATCGGTTTCTTTTAGCAGTGTACAAAGTGTTTGTTCTTCTTTTGCATCTAACTTTTTGTCTTGCAGTAAGTTGTTTGCGGCTTCTGCGACTTCTTTATAATGACTTTCTTCTTCAACGAACACGTCGTAGTCGTAGAAGCGGTCTGGATCGAGTAGCTGTAAACGCGCAAAGTGACTGCGGTGACCCAGTTGGTCAGGTGTTGCAGTCAACAAGATAAGTCCAGGAATGTCCTGAGAAAGCTCAGCAATACGTTGATATTCAGTGCTTGGCTTTTCCTTTGTGACCGTCAGATGGTGTGCTTCATCAACAATCAGTAGATCCCAATCAGCGAGTGTGGCTTGTTCAAACCAGCGGCGCTTTTTGGTAATAAACTCTAGGCTAACCAGTACTAGTTGTTCTGTTTCGAATACATTCGGTGCATCTGCATAAGCTTCGCTACAACGCTCTTCGTCAAAAATAGAGAAGTGTAGGTTAAAGCGGCGTAGCATCTCAACTAACCATTGGTGTTGTAAGTTTTCTGGAACCACAATCAACACGCGGTTGGCACGACCAGAGAGAATTTGCTGGTGTAAAATCATGCCTGCTTCAATGGTTTTACCTAGGCCTACTTCATCAGACAGAAGTACGCGAGGTGCGAAGCGCTTACCGACTTCATCGGCAATATAGAGCTGGTGTGGAATAAGGCTAGCGCGCTGACCTATCAATCCTTTAAGGTGAGATTGTTCTTTATCAAACTGGTGTTGCCAAGTTTGATAGCGCAGTGTGTAGCGATCAAAACGGTCGATTTGGCCTGCAAATAGACGATCTTGAGGTTTATTGAACTTGAGGAAGTGATCAAGAAAGGTCTCTTTGAATGAAGTCTCTTCTTCATTATCAACTCGAGTACCATGATAGCAAAATAGTCCATCTTGCTCTTCCACGCTGTCAACACGTAGTTCCCACTCTTCAACATGGCGGATCACATCGCCTGGGTTGAATACAACTCGAGTTACAGGCGCTTCCTGTACTGAGTAAACACGGCTTTCTCCGCTAGCGGGAAATAAAATAGTCACTTGACGCCCCTCAAGTGCCACTATTGTACCTAATCCCAAATCTGATTCCGTATCACTGATCCAGCGCTGACCTAAGGAAAAATTCATGGTTATCTCGTCTATGCAGAAAAAAGGCGGCTATGTTACCTATTCATGTCGGTTTGTTCAATACACAACAGTGACTCAAGCCTTTATTTATCAGGCACTGACGCCTTTTCTATTTAGTTGGCATGGCAATCGCTAACTAGTTGTTTTTTATGAATATGCAAGTTGGATTTTCTACTGTCATAAAAGCGACTTTTGCGACAAATAGACTAAACTTGAACTATACCCAAAACATAATTAACCGCAGTGTTGTGTATTGGGTATAGCATAATAATCTGTAAACAACAGGAATGCGCTATGGTAAAACAAGACAAAGACCATAAAGTGTACGTGCTCGACACCAACGTACTTCTCCATGAACCACTCGCTTACCTTTCCTTCCAAGAACACGATGTTGTGATTCCCATGACTGTCCTTGAAGAACTCGATCACATTAAAGATCGAAAGAGTGACGTGAGCCGAGACGCAAGAGTTGCCATTCGTGGGTTAGATGATGTGCTTCGCGATGCAACACCAGAGCAAATGCTAGAGGGGGTAGCGCTACCAACATTGAGGATAGAAAGTCACCGAACGCCTTGTTCAGGTAAATTGATTATTGTAAACGATCACTTGTTTCCTGATTCCATCTCCGGGTTACCCGGCAACGAAAATGATCACCGCATTATTAATTGTGCGGTACATTTGCAAACTCAGTACAGCGACAAAAAAGTGGTGCTGGTTACCAAAGACATCAATATGAGACTGAAAGCGAAAGGCGCTGGACTCAAGTATGTTGAAGATTATCGTACCGATCAGCTGATTGACGACATTGCGCTTTTAACCAGTGGCTTTAAAAAGGTTGAAGGCGATTTTTGGCAAAATGTTGGTGAGTGTCAAACGCAGCAGGAAGGGCGATACACGGTTCATGATGTGCCAAAATCACTCGTACCAGATGTGTTCTGTAATGAGTATCTGATAGATGATACTAATCACTTCGCAGCTCGGGTTGTGGGATACGATTCTGAGCACATTCGATTAAAAGACTTAGGCGTTGAACGTTTGATGCACCGTCAAGCATGGGGAGTGAAACCGAAGAATATCAACCAAGGTATGGCGCTGGATGCATTACTTGATACTGACATTGAGCTGGTGATATTAACAGGACCTGCGGGGTGCGGAAAAACCTTATTGGCGCTTGCCAGTGCGCTTGAAATGATCATCGAAAAAGGAATTTACGACAAGGTAATTGTGACGCGAAATACGCCTGAAATAGCTGAAAGTATTGGCTTTTTACCAGGCACGGAAGAAGAGAAAATGGCCCCTTGGCTTGCGGCAATCACAGATACCTTAGAAGTGCTTCACAAACACGATGAAAGCCCAGTGACTAGCCGAAACTATATTATGGAAAAGGCGAACATTCAGTTCAAATCGGTGAACTTTATGCGTGGCCGAAGTATTCAAAATGCAGTCGTTATTTTAGATGAGAGCCAAAACTTAACGGCATCACAGTTAAAAACCATCATCACTCGCTGCGGTGAGGGAACCAAATTAATTTGTACGGGAAACCTCGCCCAGATTGATAGTAATTATCTCACCCCAGTGACATCAGGATTAACTTATATTGTCGAGCGCTTTAAAGACTTTGAAGGTAGCGCTACCATTAACTTAAACGGTGTAGTACGAAGCCGCTTGGCAAGTTTTGCTGAAGAAAATTTATAACTTGCCTTGAGCCGACTGGCTCGTTACTCTTTTGCTAACACTGTGTGCAAACGGGAACGAGCCAGTAAATGGATGCGACAAAAGAATTTTTACCACTAAAAAGTTACCGAAAGGGAATTTTAGTGGCGGTAATAATACCCATCCTACTTGTCCTCGTCTTAGCTTACCATCTCTATCAAATTAAACTCGAACGCCAGTACAAAGTACGTTTTGGCCAGTATGAATATGTTTCTCAGCAGCTGAAACAAGAGTTTTATGCTGCACATGTCGTTCTTGATAGTATCGCCGTTAACCTAGCGCAGCCAATTTCTTTTCAAAAGCCGCCAGAGTGGTTAGAAGATATAGAGCAACACCCTGAACATTATTATCATGCGTTACCAAACAATGGTGGAGAGATTGTTGGTCGTGGGCAAGTCAGTGAAGCGCTTTTTGCCACTAAACGATGGCAAACCGTATTATCGCTTAATACCGCTTTTGATGCCGCACTCGCGTTGCAAGGTGGATTGTATGCGGTCGCATACATAGAAGATGATGGTTTTGCGTATGTTAAGCGTCGAGATGCGTCAAGCAGCCATTTCATCACCCGGTTAGTTCAAGGTAAGTTCGAACCCGACTTTAGCTTGGGCAATATAGTCGTTGGTCCACCCGTGAAGTTTTTCGATAGACAAATGTTTGCGCTCGGTAAGAAATTATCAACGGTGGATAACGCCCATGTATTGATGATCTACGATAGCGATATTATTGATAGGTGGTTGTTAAACATCGGCTCCTTAGACGGTACGATGGAATTTAAAAACCAAAGCGATGAGATTATCGCGGGGAAGCGTTATGACCACGACCACGATGGTGTTGTGAATTCATCAGCACCTTGGCAGTACGGACTGCACTTTATTGCAAAGCCCGCCAAAGAGCCTATTAGCTTAAACTATCATGAAAGCTATGAGCAATTTGCCGCTCCGCTACAGCAGGAGATCTTGCTCGAACTTGCATTATTACTGTTTTTTATTCTTTTTACCTTTGTGACCATTGTGTGGTTAAGCGGACAAATATTTGTCCGACCTTTAAAGCATTTTGTGAATTATTTATCTTTGCAAGAGCATACACCACAAGCCACTTTAAATTATCCCATCCCCTCAGAATGGCAACCTTGGTTTATACAAATCAAGCAGGTGGTGGAGCAAAAATCGCGCTTAATGCATACTCTTAAGCAACATAATCAAGAACTAGATGACGAAATTAAACGCAAACAACAGGCATTAAAGCAAAGCTTTGAGGCAAAAGAGCGTCAAGCGGCTTTACTTAATGCAGTGCTTGACTCAGTGCCCGATATTATCTATTTCAAAAATATCGACGGTTCATTCATAGGCTGTAATCGCGCGTTTGAAGAGTTTATGGGGGTTGATAAGTCGGATTTGGTTGCGAAAACACAACCTGAAGTGACATCTGGATTAACCATATTACTTGAACAAGAAGTGGCGATGGAGCGCTCGCAAGAACAAGTGGCAACGAACTTTGTCCTTGGAGCAAATACCTACTTTTTGACTATCACGCCATTAAAATCAGAAACTGGAAAGCTCATTGGTTGTTTGGGGGTTGCGAGAGATATTACCGCCGCACAAGAGGCATATAATGCCCTAAGAGACTCTGAAGAAAACTTTAGGGCAGCGACTGAGTTTGCACCTAATGGCGTCATTTTGGCTGCGATCAGCGGTAAAATTTTGGAGATGAACAAGGCTGCCAAGCGTTACTTATCACTTGATAAGAATACGGGAAAAAAGCAGCTAGAGCGCTTGTTTGATGAACAAAACTGGCAAGAACTGAAGCCTGTCTTAGCTGGGCTATTAAAAGAGCAAAAGAAAGTCGTTGAACACATGATTTCACAGTCGGGTAAGCACCGCTGGTTACAATTGAGTATTTCGTTAGTTTGGGATAAAAATAAGCGCCCTAAGTATTACGTTATCCATATTCAAAATATAACCGGTTTGTTGTTAGCGAAGCAAGATGCTGAGCGCGCAACGCTTGCCAAAAGTCGCTTTATCGCGAATATCAGCCATGAAATTAGAACGCCGATAAATGCCATATTAGGTCTGGCGGATATGATCAAAAGTGAGACGCTGACTCGAGTTCAAAATAAAAAACTGCAGCAGCTTTCTGGGGCTGCAAATGAGCTGCTTACCATGCTCAACAGTATTTTAGAGTTTGCCAAAGTTGAAAGCCACCAAGGTACAATTCAATATGAGACATTTCAAACCTGTCATGTATTTACCACGATAGAATCACTAATTAAGCCTTTATGTATACAAAAAGGTTTGGAATTTGAGTTACAAGTCGCCCCTCAAGTTTGGCCTTACCTGTACAGTGATGAAGATAAGGTAAAGCAAATCTTGGTAAACCTGCTTGGCAATGCGGTAAAGTATACCAATCAAGGGAAGGTTGGTTTGAAGGTGGCGTTAGTTAATGATAGAGCTGCAAAACAAACCATAAAGTTTGCTGTTTGGGATACTGGAGTTGGGATCAAATCGCAAGAGATTGAACACCTTTTTGATGCATTTACCCAAGGTGATGAAAGCTTCACACGTCGTCACGAAGGCATTGGTTTGGGGCTTGCGATTGTGAAGCAAGAAGTTGCACTCTTAGGTGGCGATATTGCGGTTAACTCAACCCCGAACGAAGGAAGCTGCTTTTTCTTTGAATTGGTGCTAGATAAAGGCGCTTGTCCAGTTGTGGATAGTCACAAAGAAGTTTACTGTCTCACCACCGAAGCACATAGCTTACCAAGCTATTTTGCTGGTCTTGCGGAATCTTTATCTGTTGAGCGATTGCACGCGATGCATGCTCAGCTCGACAAGTCTATTGTTGTTATTCCGCCGGAAACCTCGCTTGACCCCGCTTATGCGCTACCAGAAAATACCGCATTACTACTACATTGTGAAGGGGTATTCCCTGAGCAAAGTAACCATATTGCGCTTAATCAAAGTGTGTTTTACCAATCAGCTTATACTTGGCTTGCTGAGTTTGCCCATATGACGCAAACCGTCGACAACGTGTGTATGCAAGTTGCTGGTGCGCTTTGCTTGGTGGTCGACGATAACAACTTAAATTTGGATATTACTGAGAATATGTTGAAGCAGAATGGTATTTCTACCGTAGGGCTACAAAGCGCGGAACATATTGAGGAAGTTTGCCGCTCACTGCAACCAGATATCATCCTGATGGATATCCATATGCCAAACATTGATGGCTATCAAGCGACCAAGCAGATCAGAGCCGTATGGTCTGAAACTGAGCTGCCCGTTATCGCCTTGACCGCCAATGCAAGTAAAGAAGAGCGGGCGAAAGCCACAGCCGTTGGCATGAATGATTATTTGGTAAAGCCGATCAATAGCACACAGGCGTGCAAGGCATTGGCAAGTAATATTTTCCAGTCAGATAAAACAGAAGAAATCTTTTTCGATTATGAGTTTGCTTTATCACAAATGATGCAAAATGAAACGTTTTTGCAAACAATGTTAGATAAATTTGCTAAACTTTGCCATGATTACCTAGAACAGGTTGCTGAAATAGAGCAAGGTTCAGCATTATTCGAGTTAGCACACGGAATTAAGGGCGCAGCTGCTGGTCTGGGTTTTAAGCGACTGGCGAAAGTTGCAAAAGACCTTGAAACGCAAAGCAAAACGATCACAACAATAACAAATCGCACTGACTTGGATGTGTTAACAAATGCACTTTCACAGGTGGTGTGCTTTATCGAGCTAAAAAGGTAGCGTCATAAGATGCAGCAAGCTGAGCACATTTTTATTATTGATGATGACCCAATAAATAAGATGGTCCTAAGTAATACATTAGGTGACGGTCATCGGTTATCCCATAGCACTGACGCTAAGTTATGTATTGATGAACTAAAAGTAAGCAAACCAGATCTTATTATTTTAGATGTGTTAATGGCTGACGGCGCTGGCTTTGCTGTTTTAGAGTGCCTGAAAAAGGATGCGAGCACTTACGGTATTCCCGTTGTCGTGATCTCCGGTAGTGTGAGCTTTAAAGATGAAGCACGAGGTTTGGAGTTAGGGGCAGTGGATTATATTACTAAACCCTTTAACCCTTTGATTGTAAAAGCCAGAATCAAAAACCATTTAGCAATAAAAAAGAAAAATGATCTGCTAGAAAAGCTAGCCTCTATCGATGGTTTAACAGAGTTGCCCAATCGCAGGTATCTAGATGAAGCGATGAAATCAGCTTTAGAGAGCGCAAAAGCTGATGGCAGTGCGTTTACCGTAATGCTGGTTGAGGTGGACTATTTTAAAACGTTTAATGAGCATTATGGCTATATGCATGGTGATGACTGCTTATTTAAGGTCGCCAAAGCGCTAGAAGAAGCCGCAACCCGACGTTCTTTATTTATTGGCCGTTTTGACGGTACCCGTTTTGCGTTGGTGCTAACTCAGCATAATATCGACATAATTAATGAAATAGCAGAAGCGTTGCACGACTCGGTTAACGCGTTAAAAATCCCCCATATTGCCTCACCCATATGTGCGCATGTGAGTGTTAGTATTGGTGCAGTTCATATTGAAAATCACTGTAGTAATGAGCTCGGTGAGCTGATCAAAATGGCCGATAGCGCACTTGCCGTTGCACAAAAACAGCAAAGTACGGTTTTTATTAAAGTGTTATAAATATCTAAAGCCATATGCGGGGGCTAAAGCATATCCGCATTATTCACCATCCTTGGTGCGATAAAGTCTTACTGAATTTGCTTTAGTGCGTTGTCGCCAAAGCCAACCAGTTGGTTGTTTTTGAATACCAATGGCGTGCACTCATCTTTTGTTACTTTGCCGTCTGAGTGTTTGCTGTTGGTTGCATAGTACAGCACTTGATAGTTGTCGCCGTCTTTTGACACCAACTCGCTAAAGTCAGGAGTTGCAAACATATCTTTTACTGATGAGTAAGATGCACCCATTTCAAGGTTAGCAATCTTTTCACGATTTTTACGCTGTTTATGTTCCCAGTTAGACGAGTTGTATTCAGAAGCCCAACCGTGTTCTACTTCACCGTCGGATACAGCAACGATACAGCCTGATAATAGAGTAGAGCTAAGCGCAGCCACTAACATTAATTTTTTCATTGTTGTTTTCCTTTTTAATTTTGTTGCTGAGCAAGTAATGCAAACAGCCATTTATTTTTTGCTTTAATTATCACAAGAGTGCAAACTCTTTGCCAACTAATAAAGTTTATAAATATCAGTTTATTGTTATTTTTTAATCAGTTTGTGGTTGATGGTTTTCACTAACTTTTAGCGATATCACTCACTAAAACAATAATCTAGACCACTCGGTTTCTCGTTGTGCCTGCCACAAAACTTTCAATATTAATGGCAATTTCGCCGACTAAACGTTCGATGGCTTCTTTACTTGCCCATGCCGTATGCGGTGTTAAAAGCAAGTTTTCCCCTTGGTATTGAACGAGTGGGTTGCTTGCTTGTGCCGGCTCTTGTGTGAGGACATCCACAGCAGCACCAGCTATTTGCTTGTTAGTTAGCGCATCCACCAGCGCTTGCTCATTGACTATTCCGCCTCTTGCGGTGTTGATAAGATAAGCATGATTTGGAAGTAGAGCGAATTCAGCTCTCGAAATCAGGTTTTCTGTTTCAGCGGTAAGCGGGCAGTGAATCGATACAATATCCGCAATCTGCAGTGCTTCTTCAAAAGCCATTCGTCCTGCTCTAACCTCAGTTACGCCCCTACGTTCGGCAACAATTACCTGAGCTCCAAATGCTTGTGCGACTTTTGCAACGGCTTCTCCTAACGTTCCATGGCCTACGATCACAAAGTTTTTGCCCGCAATTTCGTTGATGCTGTAGTCCAAGCGACAAAACATGTCACTTTGCTGCCAAAGCCCTGCACGGCAGTCTTGCTGGTAACGATGAATATTTGTCATTAAGTTACCAAGCATAGTAAAGGTGTGCTGCACGACAGAAGGGGTCGAATAACCAGCCACATTGGCTACCGCAATTTGATGAGCTTTTGCGGCTGTTAAGTCGATGTTGTTGACGCCTGTGGCTGCAACACAAATCAATTGTAATTGTGGTAACGCCGCGATTGTTTGTTCAGTTAACTGTACTTTATTGGTGATGATGACTGCTGCATCTTTACAGCGTGTGATGATGTCCTCACTGGATGTGGTGTCGTAAGACGTTAATGTGCCTAGTTTGGCAATGGGGGAAAGATCAGTTCCTGCAAGGGTTTTAGCGTCTAATACCACGATTTGCATTATTTTTATCCTTTTCTTGACTTTGGAGTTAACTCTAAGGTTTATACTTGTGATGTCGACTAGGATAATCTTCAGGACTTGGGAGTGTAAAGTGGTAAAGATTGGTGAGCTGGCAAAGCGGCTTAACGTATCAACTGACACGTTAAGGTATTATGAAGCAAACGATCTCCTACACCCTTGCACAAGGAGCGAGGGCGGGTATCGGTTGTTTGATGAGCAAAGTGAAAAGCAAATGCGATTTATTCTTCGCGCGAAGGAAGTGGGTTTCAGCCTCAAAGAAGTGCAAGACTTGCTGAAGATAAAGTTTGAAAAACATCAGCACAGTTGTGAAGAAGTGAAAACACTGACTATCACTAAACGGGATTTAGTGAGAGCGCGGATCGCTGAGTTACAAAAATTTGAACAATCGTTATCGACGCTAGCAGAGCAGTGCTGCGGCGGTAAGGAAGCGGCAGTGAGCTGCTCGATTTTAACGGCCTTGGAGGCTATCGATGAATGAACTGATAGTAAATTTTTGGCAGCTATTTTTAGTATCTGCCCCGTGGTTACTGCTTGGCCTAATATTGGCCGGGTTACTTAATGTATTTATTCCAAAAGATTTGTTGCAAAAGCATTTAGGGAAAGAAGGGTTTTGGACGACGATAAAGGCAGCACTGATTGGGGCGCCTATGCCGCTTTGCTCTTGCGGCGTTATTCCTGCTGCGGTGGGACTGAGAAGGGCTGGGGGTTCAAAAAGTGCGACAACCGCATTTTTAGTCTCAACGCCTGAAACTGGAGTGGATTCTATCTCGGTTTCTTATGTGCTACTTGGTCCTTTTATGGCGGTAATTAGGCCAATTGCAGCTGTGGTTAGCGCAATTGCGGCAGGGTTGCTCGTTGGCAGTGAGAAAGATGATAAGCCTGTGGCGCTAAAGCACCTTAATACCTCAGAGGAAGCAAGCGCGACTCGCGGTTGTTGTGACGCTAATCATCACTCAGAGTCAAAGCCTGCTGAAAAACATCACAGCCATGATAGCTGTTGCGCCAGTACTAAAGTGGAAACCGTAAAAGTAAGCTCAAGCTGCTGTGAGCCTGTAGGCCCGCAATTAGCAATGGCAGGGGCGAATATGTCTTGTTGTGATACTACGGAGCCTACCGTAACCAGTTGTTGCGATTCTGCATCAGCCACGACAAGTTGTTGTGAGCCTGCCCCTGTACCTGAAAACCAAGGGGTTTTTGGTAAAATTGTAGAAGCTGTTAAGTTCAGCTGTAATCAATTACTGTCCGACACCGCAGTTTGGCTACTTATCGGTTTATTCTTTGCAGCGCTAGTGCAAACCTTTGTGCCTGAGTCTTTCTTATCGCAGTGGGGCGACGGTATTATCGCCATGCTAGTGGTTATCCTTATCAGTATCCCAATGTATATTTGTGCCACCGCTTCAACTCCAATCGCTGCGGGTTTATTAATGGCTGGTGTTTCACCCGGTGCTGTATTGGTATTTATGCTCGCAGGCCCTGCAACTAACATCGCCACAATTGGGGTGGTTGGTAAAGAATTAGGGCGTCGTGCCGTGTTTGCCTACTTGGGCGGTGTTATCGGGGTTGCGCTTATCTTTGGCTATTTAACTGATTACTTGGTCAATACTTACGGTTTTGTGGTAACGCCGATGATAGGTGAAGAACACGAAGTGCTACCACATTGGTTAACAGTATCGATGGGCGCATTATTAGCAGCACTCTTACTAAGATTAGCTATACTCAAATTAGGTAAAGTTGTTAGAAGATAAACTATTGTGGTACTTTTTACCGTATTACAATTGCATGACGCTTAAGCATTTAATGTTCCAACTTGGTATATCGCCTTGGTGGTCAGACATGAAATGCTTAGCGTCTGTTTATTTGACACGATAGAATGCGTTCCAGTATTCGTTAATCCGACAATTTGAGAAGTAGAGTGGATAAATACGCTGACATTAGACCGTATAATGATGATGAAGTAGTGCCAGCACTGGCACGTCTACTAGGTGATGATCAATTCATTGATGTGATCGCCAAATATAACCTGCCAGCTTGGTTAAATGCTTGGCCTGCTATTGCACGCCCACTCGTAAGAATGAAACTAAAAAAGAAGTGGGGAGATTTTTGTACGATTGAACAAGTACAAGATGAAGTGGCGTACTATCTGCAAATTTTAATCAATAAAACGACGTCTAAAGTGACTTATTCTGGCCTTGAAACATTAGACTCGAATACCTCGTATTTATTTATTTCAAATCACCGTGACATCGTATTAGACCCTGCACTTGTTAACTGGGGCTTGCATCAGCAAGATATGCGCACGGTGCGTATCGCTATTGGTGATAACTTACTGCAAGTACCTTATATCACTGAGCTTATGCGCCTTAATAAGAGTTTTATTGTAAAACGCTCGGCAAAGGCGCCGAAAGAAATGCTAAAAGCATTAACCCAGCTTTCAGCCTATATTTCTGACTCATTAAGTGAAGGTAACTCCATTTGGATTGCGCAAAAAGAGGGGCGTGCGAAGGATGGAGTGGATCAAACCGATCCGGCACTGTTAAAAATGCTACAGCTCAATGGCCGCAAACAGAAGCTAGATTTTTCAGAATATGTAAAGCAGCTCAGGATAGTGCCCGTTGCCATCTCCTATCAATATGAGCCATGCGCGGTTGCTAAGGCTAAAGAGCTATACCATAAAAAGCAGTTTGGCCAATATGTGAAAGCACAAGGCGAAGACATTGCTAGCATTGTTGAGGGCTTTAGTTCAGATAAAGGCCATGTGCATATCGCATTTGGCGACCCTATCACTGCGGATGTTGAAAACCCAGATGAGCTGGCGAATGTCATTGATAAACAGATTTTAGATTTATACTATCTGCATTCAACCAATCACCTAGCAGCAGGCGATGATGCGCAAGTTAGTCCAGAAGATAAAGAGGACTTTATCTCTAAACTAGAGTCTGTACCGGAAGAGCTGAAGCAATTGGTGTTGAGCATGTATGCCGAACCACTGCGTCGCAAAGGCATTTAATAGTAGTGAGCATGCGCAACCGTGGTGTTAAGTGGTTGCGCTTTTGTTCGGTTAATTAAGAACTTTATGATAATAAACGACTTCCATATCTCCTAAAATATCTTTGTGAAGCCCTTTTTTCACATAACTCATCCCAAGTTTTTTCATAATATTGATGGAGCCATGGTTCTCTTCTTCAGCGATAGCACTCAAGTGCGTCAAAGTAGGATTTGCTGCTATTAGGTCTGGAAGAATATGTTGTGCGGCCTCTGTTGCAAACCCTTTGCCCCAAGAAGCTTGTTTAAAACGCCAACCGAGTTCTAAATCCTGATCGTTTCTTTGTTCTGAAAAGAAGTTAGCAGGGCGAACCAAAATCCAACCGATAAATGCCTTGTTTGGCAGCTCGAAACAGCCCCAAAGCCCCCAACCTTTGATCTCGTCCGTATACTCGGTTAAACGTGGAATATATACGGCTTTTACTTCTTCAAGTGAGTTAGTCTGACCGCCTGTGATGTATTTCATTACTTCAGGGTCGCTATCAAGATCGGCGAGCAGCTGTGCATCTTGTGGGGTGAGTAGGCGGTAACTCAGTCTTGCAGAGTCCTTTACTTGCATTTTTTACTCCTAATGAAACCCAATAAAACTTTAGAGTACAAAAGCTTACGTCATGAGTAAAGATGTTGCATAAGTTTGCGTAGACGCCAGCCGAGCGCTTTACTAAAATACGTCGGCATTTTTAGAGGGGGAACAGAGTGAATAATTCAGTACTAGCGCTTAGACAGCGTCAAATCGCTGCGGCTCAACGGGAATATAAGGCAAGGGGATCAAAGCTTGCGCGTTGTGAATGCTGCTTATTAGCCACGACTCTATGTATTTGCGACAAAGTCGAAATGGCCAAAGCTGACTGTGCAGTGTGTTTGCTTATGTATCATAATGAAAGCTTTAAGCCCTCTAACACTGGACGCTTAATTGCCGATGTGATCCCTGATAATCATGCCTTTCGTTGGGACAGAACTGAGCCTGACGCTGCGTTTTTAGCGCTTCTTTCGGACGAGCAATATGCACCAATAGTCGTTTTCCCAGAGCAGGGCGTGGAGCCTGAACGAGTAATTACTAAGGTGACTCGCACTGAAAGTAAAACACCACTATTCATCTTTTTGGATGGCACATGGCGTGAAGCTAAGAAAATGTTCAGAAAGAGCCCTTACCTCGATAATTTACCCGTGTTATCCATCGCCCCTGAAAAGCTCTCGGATTACAAGCTTCGAGTCGCGCCGCATGAACATCAGCTTGGTACGGCGGAAGTTGCGTGTGTATTGTTTGCCGAATGCGGCGAGCAGGATGCGGCAGATAAATTAACCGCGCATTTTATCGATTTTAGAGATGCCTACTTAAAAGGTAAGCGCAGCAAACTGTAGGTCGAAATTTATTTCGACAACACAAGCGCAATATCACGCGACAGATAGGAATAAAAATAAAACAAGAAGCGCGCGACTCATTGCTGAGTCGCGCTTACGGAATCTTCTAAATGCATCCTGCAAAGTTGAGTAGTTCAACGTCCTGAATCTTTCCTCTTCCATGGCATCGCTTGGTGTTCTCGTTTTGCGAATAAAGGCATCTTGCCCTGTGTCCATCTTCCTTTTACACGTCCGCTGTCTTATCCATTGCCATCCACTTGCTAAGAACAAGCCCTTGTTCTAATTGTCCTTGTTTGCTACTTTCCAAAATAGCAGTGCCAATCATCACCTTGTTTTACCTTGGCACTTGGTAGCCTGAACGTGTTGCTTCAAGCTAGGTGTTGCGCTGTTAATTGCAACAATTGGCATCTCCTAAGCCACATTTTACCAGTACATCCAATGTACCTTCCTTCCTCATCCTTAACCACCTGCATATCCAATGCAGTAACGTTATCCCTCAACGTTTAGCCTCTCCCCTGAAGCAATCCTTAGGTTCATCATGAACCTTTAATCCCTGTCCTTTAATGTAATCACACCATGTGACATACAATCTCGCTCGCTTTTCCCTATATTCCTTTAAGTGGGTGCTTATCCATTAGCAAATCCTGCCCTGAGCGTATCCTGTGTATCCTTTATCTCTCTTCCTGAGATGTTTTTAAGTATAAGCAGACTAAAAAAAATCGGGAGCAGTGAAATTCAATCTTTTTTGCGTCTTTTTCTGGTAATAATAAATAACTTTTTATTTTTTAATTAGTTACCTTAATTCTGAGTGTTATTTCAACGCGTCTTTACTCAATTTCTGGTAGCTAAGTGAGATATATCTCACAGGTGATTCTCCCGTTTTCTACAACGCTAATTTTATCTTGAGCGTAGTTTCAAATATTCAGGGTGTAAAACGGCACAATTACAGGTAGAATTAGTTGATAATAATTATTGTTTACCTAATGGAGTCTTTATGAAAAAAGCACTTGTTACTATACTGGCAACGCTTACTTGCCTACCAGCAATGGCTGCAGAGGAAGTTAATATCTACTCGTTTAGACAACCTTTTCTGATCCAACCTATTTTGGATGACTTCACCAAGCAAACCGGTATCAAGACCAATGTGGTTTTTGCAAAAAAAGGCTTAATCGAGCGTGTTAAGCGTGAAGGCAAGCATAGCCGTGCCGATCTTGTACTCACTTCAAACTTCAGTGCGCTAATTCAACTTGAAGACGAAAACCTAACACAAGCAATTAACAGCGAAACCGTCACTAAGAATATCCCAGCGAACTTCAGAGATCCTGAAGGTCAGTGGGTTGCGCTTACTAAGCGTGTGCGCAATGTATATTCTGCAAAAGACCGTGTAGGCAAGTTAGATGCGCTTACTTATGAAGCGCTAGCGGATGAACAATACCGCGGTAAAATATGTACGCGCTCAGGTAAACACCCCTATAACCTTGGTTTAGTGGCGTCTATGATTGCCCATCATGGCGAAGCAAAAACCAAAGAATGGCTTGAAGGCGTGAAGAAAAATTTAGCTCGTAAGCCTCAAGGTAACGACCGTGCACAAGTCAAAGCAGTAAAAGAAGGACTGTGTGATTTGGCCATCGGAAACAGCTATTACTTCGGTAAGATGATGGAAGATGAGAAACAAAAAGCCTGGGCCGAAGCGGTATATATCAACTTCCCAAATCAACAAGATCGTGGTTCACATATCAACGTTTCTGGTGTTGTCTTGACCAAGCACGCTAAAAATACAGAAAATGCCTTGAAACTCATTGAGTTTATGACCGACAATAAGGCGCAAAATATGTATGCGTCGATGAATATGGAATACCCGGTTAAACCTGGCGTCGAGTTATCGAAACTTGTGGCATCTTGGGGTGAGTTTAAGGAAGACAGCCTACCATTGTCAGAGATCAGTAAATACCGTCCGTTAGCGCTTAAGCTAATCGATGAGGTAAAATTTGACCTTTAATGCAATTATCATTTTCACTGTCTAAATGGCAGAGTTTTGCGTGGCTGATAGGGCTTAGTCTATCAGTCCCGCTGATGTTTTTAATCTTTGAGTCGCTACAACCTGACTCCGAAGTCTTTGCTCACCTTTGGGATACCGTTCTGTGGGATTATGTCCGCAATACGATTTTGCTGATTGTGGGTGTATGCATCCTTTGCGCTTTAATCGCGCTACCACTTGGCTGGCTAACTGCATATTGTGAATTTCCTGGACGGCGCTTTTTCGAATGGTCGTTGATGCTACCCCTTGCGATGCCAACCTATTTGATTGCTTACGTGTATACCGATTTGCTAGATTATGCAGGGCCTGTTCAAATCGCGCTGCGAGAGTGGTTTGGTTGGCAATCTCCAGACGATTATTGGTTTTTTGATATTCGCACTTTGTCAGGTGCTATCGTGATGATTGCACTGGTGCTTTATCCTTATTTGTTTTTGATTTTTAGAACGGCGCTAAGAGAGCAGTCGTTTAAGCTGGTGCAAGCCAGCCAATTGATGGGCAAGTCGCCTTCACAGAGCTTCTTTAAAGTAAGTTTACCTCTGTCGCGAGGGGCGATTGTGGCGGGGCTGGCACTGATCGCCATGGAAAGCATGGCAGATTTTGCAACCGTACATTACTTTGCTGTGAGCACACTAACCACCGCCGTTTACGATACTTGGTTGGGCTATTATTCACTTACCGCAGCGGCTAAAATTTCAGGCATTATGCTACTATTTTTATTTTTAGCCCTAACACTGGAGCGAGTGAGTCGCCCAACTCAGGTAGTGCATGAGCGCCAATCGAGTGTTAACAGTACCACGCTTTATCATCTTAAAGGCGCGCAGGCTTGGCTCGCTAGCGCTTTTTGTTGGCTTATTCTTATTGCGGCTTTTATCGTGCCTACATGGGTGCTTGCAGATTACGCCGTCGACTATTTTGAACAAGCTTGGAATGACGATTTTTTCTTGTATGCGTGGCAAAGTTTAAAAATAGCGTTTTGGGTGAGTGTGGTGTTAATTATCATGAGCATGCTGGTGGTGTTTAACCAGCGAGTTAGTAGTGGTAAACGGGTCACGCTACCGGGCAAGCTTGCAAGTACCGGATATGCGCTACCGGGCACGGTGCTGGCAATTGCGGTACTTATTCCACTCACTTTATTAGACGACAAGCTAAATGCTTGGCTTGAAGGTACTTCATTTGAGCCTGGCTTGCTGTTCAGCGGGACGATTTTTGCGCTGGTTTTCGCTTACGTTGTACGATTTTATGCGATTTCACAAGGCGCGGTCGAATCAAGTTATCAGCGGATCAGTCCAAGTCTAGATATGGCAAGTTTTTCGTTGGGTCGCAATCGTTTCAAAACCATGTTATCAATACATTTGCCATTGCTGCGTCGCGGTATTTTAACCGCAGCACTGCTGGTTTTTATTGAGTGTATGAAAGAACTTCCAGCGGCATTGTTATTACGACCCTTTAATTATGAAACACTAGCAACACATGTTTTCCAATATGTGAGTGATGAGCAGCTGGAGTTGGCTTCTGTCTCTGCGTTATTTATTGTGTTGGTTGGTTTAATTCCGCTTTATGTTGTAAACCGTTCTATGGAGCAGCGAAGTTAATGCATAGTTTAGTGCTTGAAAATCTCTCTTATCGCTATGACGGTGAAGCCGTTGTGGATAGCCTAAATCTGACCGTAGAACAAAACGAGATTGTTTGTTTGCTTGGTGCCAGTGGCTGCGGTAAAACGACCACGCTGAAGGCGATAGCGGGCTTGATTGAACCATTTCAAGGCTCGGTGAGTATTTTAGGCAAAGCCATGAATGGTCATGGCACTTTTGTACCTCCACAAAAACGCAATATTGGCATGATGTTTCAAGACTATGCGCTGTTCCCACACCTCACTGTGGCGCAAAATGTGGCGTTTGGTTTAACCTCAAAAAGCAAGCGTGAACGTCAAGACCGAGTAGCTGAAATGCTCCATTTGGTGCAGCTGCAAGACTATAGCGACCGCTTTCCACACGAGCTATCAGGTGGCCAGCAACAACGTGTCGCAATTGCGCGAGCACTGGCGTACAAGCCAAATCTGTTGCTGCTTGATGAGCCATTTTCAAATATAGATGCTCAAGTGCGGTTTCAGTTAATTAACGATATTCGCCGTATAATCAAAGATCAGCAAGTTTCCGCGATTTTTGTTAGTCACTCGAAAGAAGAAGCTTTTGCTTTTGCCGATCGGTTGGCAATTATGGATAAAGGGAAGATCGCACAAGTGGGCGAGCCGAGAACGTTGTTCCAACGACCAAAGAGCAAAATGGTTGCTGAGTTTTTGGGTCAGGGAATTTATATTCCTGCACAGCGAATGAATGGCGCTTCGGTAGAAACCCAATTTGGTGCTGTAAAGTCTCTCGTTGAGCTCGGTAATATCGACGCGAAGGGCGAAATGTATGTGAGGCCACAGCACATTACGTTAGAAAACGCCGAGCTTGGCAGCGTTAAAGTACTCAATCAGCGCTTTATGGGAACAGAGTACATTTATCGTGTTGCATTAGAGGGACAAGAGCTCGAAGTCCCGCATCCAGCGCATGAGCCACTCGACTTAAATCAACCAATCTCTTTAAAAATTAAGGCACATGCTGTAAATTTCTTTTCTTAATAGCAAATGAATAAACGCAGGGAGTAGAGCATGGCGCTTGCCCAATCAGGTGTGTGTGCTGAAGCCAATTTGCACGGCTTACACTTGTTCTTCAATGTGCTTGAAGGGCAAGACGAGGCGCTAAGAGCGGCGCTCGCCAATTGTGGACGCTTGCAAGAGGAGTTAGAAGACAGATTCTCTGAGTCTATGCTGTCGAGCTTTATCGCGGTTGGTGCGCAATACTGGCCGCACATTTATCCTGAGTTTATTCCTAAAGAGTTAAAAAGCTTTCCACATATTGTTGAGGCTGAGCACACCGTGCATACTCAGCCTTTTGACTTGCTTTATGTGATCCGCTCCGATCGAGAAGATGTTAATCATATCTTTGCTCAAAGTGTGCTGCATATGCTAAACGGCCTAGTTGAAATGGTGGCACATGTGCGCGCCTTTCGTTTCTTAGACGGTCGTGATTTTAATGGCTTTATTTATGGTGCAGACACACCTAGAGGGCGCAATAAACGGGAAGTTGCACTTGTGCACAACCCGAATGCAGCCGACCATCTTGGTAGTTATATTCACGTACAGCGGGTGAAGTTTGATTTACTGCGCTGGCAGGCGTTGCCGCTCGCTGAGCAAGAGCAATTAATGGGGCGTACACGTCTAGACAATGACCTAATTGAAGATTGCGAACCCTGTAATCATGCGGCATTAACCGAATTGAAAGACGTAAATGGTAATGCGCTACTGCTTAACCAAAGCATGCCATTTGGTGATGTATTTGAACAAGGAAGCTTGTCGCTAAGTTGCAGCGCCAAGGGTGATGCTTTTGAGCAGGTGTTAAGAAGTCGATTGGGTGAAGGGGATGAATACGATCCCATATTGGATTATTCCAGTGCCGATATGGGTTCTGCGTTTTTTGCACCCTCACTAGAGTTTTTGGCGGTGATGGCAAAAATGCCGGAGTAAGTTACTTTTTAACCCGAGTTCAGGTTTTTTAGCTTTACATCTCCAAAGCCCATCCATGGGCTTTGACTTGTTTCGCAAGCGTTTTTCCGCCGTTACAACATATACGGGTTTTTCGCAGGTGATCCGTTACTAACAACAGGTCTTGATTGAATATCCTCCAGCTTTTGTAAAATGTCTTTTAGCTGTTGCTGCTGGACTTGTTCAGCGCTTGAGTTTGCTAAGGTATTTGTCAGCAAAGTGGTGACGGCTTCAAGCGCTTTTGCACTGCTATCATCAACGTGATTGTCGACTTGAATATGCGGTTGTGCCACCGCTTCTAAGCGCTCAGACAGGTTTTCAAATAGCGTATTTTGCTGCTGACCTTGTTGACCCAACGCTTGTTGTATCTGCGCTTGGGTGCTGAGCAAGTCATTGAGTTTGCCAAGGTTAGCGAGTAGCTGCTCGTTGTTCGCAGTGCGTTTGATAGCGTTTTGCAGCCCCGCAATTTCTTCTGCGACTTGTTGCTGTGAAGCTATCAATTGCTTTAGCGGTGTAGCGTAAGGTTGCTGCGTTAAGGCCTCACGTAGCTCAGTTAACTGCGTGGCAAACTCTTGCTCGTTAAGCACTTGAGCCAATTGTTGCAACAGCGCACTGTAATCAAAGCTAAGCTGCTCTTTATCGAGTTTAGCGGCGATTTGCGAAAGGGATTTATTGACAAAGCTTAGTTGTTCAACTGCCAATTGCGCAGGGCTTCCTTCGTCGCTATTGCGGTGCAGGCGGGCATATTCGGCCTTGATTTCATGCCAGCGCGTAGCTTCTTCAGCCGTTAAGGTACCGCGTAATTCAGCCAGTTTCAGTAAGTTTTCTTCGCTGCCTTTGCTAAGTGTTTGTGCTTCACCGCGATAGTGATCTTGAATTAGATTTTCAAGTTCACTGTCATTCATGGCAGCAACCACCTTTTCAGCCATCTTATTCATGTTACGGTAACTGCCTTGTAGCTTAAACGGCGGCTCGGTTCGATAGTTATCATCTTGCGCTGCTGAGGCTATATATTGGGCATTTACTTTGAGCACGGTGTTGCGAATGGTGAGCAGCTTTTTCAGTACGCTGACAATTTCATTCACTTGCGCTTGAGAGTAATTAAATTCCAATTCATTGATGGAGATGTCTTCTCCGTCGGCAATGCGCACTAGCTTGTACAAGTCTTCCATACCACGATTGGCAAGTGGTGCGAGCACCGCATTGGAAGTAAGCGTATTTTCAATAAAGCTCATGGCAAATTCTTGTTCGCAGCCACTGAGAGTGTCACCGAGGTTGTAAATATCCGCACGGTTGGCAAGCATATCTGGGATCTTAAAGGATTCACCGGATTCGGTGTAGGGGTTTCCTGCCATCACAACGGCAAACTTTTTGCCTCTCAGATCATAGGTTTTACTGCGGCCATTCCACACCCCGTCTATGCGTCTTGAACCGTCACATAAAGAGATGAACTTTTGTAAAAACTCGGGGTTGGTGTGCTGAATATCGTCAAGGTACAGCATCACATTATTGCCCATCTCAAAGCTTTGGTTGATCTTCTCAATTTCTTTTGCGGCAGTCGCGTTGATGGCTTGAGCTGGATCTAAAGAGACTTGGTCGTGACCAATGGATGGACAGTTGACCTTAACAAAGGTGAGTCCTAAGCGGTTGGCTACATACTCTATTAGCGTGGTTTTACCATAGCCCGGAGGGGAGATAAGCAGCAACATGCCCATTAAGTCGGTGCGTTTATTGTTTCCTGCAGCCCCTATTTGTTTTGCTAAGTTATCGCCAATAATAGGGAAGTAGACTTTGTCAATCAGCTGGTTACGTACAAATGAGCTTAGTGGTCTGGGTTTAAACTCATCCAATTGCAAGCGCTGCTTTTGTGCCTCAAGCACTTGTGCTTTTAACTGTTGGTACTGTTTGTAGGCCGGAACATGAACCGTGAGATACTCGTTACTACGGGCAAAAAAGTCTGCATAATCTAGGTGTAGCACTTGGTTCTCGATACGTGGATGTTGGCCCATCAAACCTGAAATTTCGGTTTTTATTTCGGCTTCTTTGACTTGGTATGTGATATCTAACTGGGTGGAAAGCAAAATGCAGTTAGCGGCCTCAAGCAAGGTCTCAGTACTTTCATTTTGCTTACTGCCATAGGCGCGCAGCCAGCTGCTTAACAGGCGGCATTTGTCCGCAAGTTTAGTCAAATGCGTTAATGAGTCTTCAAGCTGTTGCCAAACGCCTTTGGCCTTTGCCATCGAGATAAACTGCTCGCTGGTGTGTTTTGCAGGTGAAGCCAAATCAAATTGTCTCGGCTTGACTTGCTTGGCAAGGGCTTTTATTAAGTAAGTTGCGCTTAACTCGCCTGAAAAGCGGTGTAGCTCGGTTAAATAGCTCGATAAATTTTGTTGGCAAAATGCCGTGATCTTTTCACTCAATTCTTTGCTTAGCTGTTGGCTAAAACTATGGTCATCTAACTTCGTTGCCATCAGCTCTGCTTGTGTGGCCTGAAACGCCAATTCAGCTAGCTCAGCCTTGCTTTGTTGAGTATAAAAGAGCTGTGCCGCAATTCGACAGCTGGCAGGGTAGACGAGTAACTCAAGCTGTCGTTTTTGTTTTAGTAAATTAACTAAGATCAGGCTGGCATCTTGATCATGAATGCCTTTTTCATAGCCTTCTTGATATCGAGGTTCTGCAAATTTTTGTACGATAGACAGTAAACTTCCCTCATCAACGGCAAGTTCTAAATCCGCTAGACTAAAGTCGTTGCCATCTTGCTCTGCAGCCGCTAATACTTGAGCTGCAAGGTACTCGCCTCGATATAAGTGACGATTTTCTGAGATCAGGTTTTGCTGCCAGTATGTGCTTGCGTCATTGAGTTGTTGATTGACCTTGGCGTCAGGAATGGTATCAAAATACTCAGTGCCAGTGAGGTGTAACATCAGCTGTTCACCACGAGGCAGCAAAGTCAAATCAAGGATTTGTTTATTGAAACTAAACGCATGTTTGCCGACTTTAACGGTATTGCCACCATCAATATAAATATCTTGCTTGTCTCGCAAAGCGCGGATCGCTTGATCTTTGCAGGCCTTGAGTTTGGCTTGAATATCATCCGCCTTCACTTCATCGCTTAGGCTTTTTAGCTCTTGCGTTAAATCGCGAAGCTTGCCAATCATAGGATCGGAGGCAAAATAGCTATTGATGTCATCTAAGGTTTTAAAACTTTGCGAGCGTCGCGTCACCCCCTGTAAAATCCGCTCTGCTGCGTTTGCTAGGCTCAGCGCGCGGCGCTGTCTTTCGTCAATGAGCTGCTGTTTGTGCGCCTCAAAGCTTTCATAAACGTCATCACGTTTAGCCAAGATCTCTGTTAAAAATTCATCATACTGACTAAATTGAGACTCGAGCTCTTCTAATTGAATGAGTAAGCGAGATAGTTGGTCATCACATTGCTCTGGGGTTTTGGCAGCGCTTAGACCGCTGGTAATACTTTGGCTGAAAAGCTTAAAACGAGCCGCAAATTCGGCTTTTGCTTCAACACTGCCCACGCTCTTTTTCTGGATTTCTAACGCTGCTTTGGCGCGGTTTACTTGACCATAAATGGCGCTGACATCTTCCAAAATTTTAGTGCGAATGCGGCTATCGTCAATGTCGAGATCCAGCATGGTATGGTTGAGCAAATCAAGTTCAGCGCTTAAGGTTTCCAAGGTCGCCAAAAAGCCGTTAAGCTCGGTGACACTCTCTGTTTGCGCTCTGGTTTGCTCTAAGGAGTCTAGCTGCTCGTAGTAGGGCGCCAAAGCACTATCTTGCTGCAAAAACTCCGCGGTTTTATGGCTTAAGCTTAAGGTTTGCTCATCAACCTGCTGCTGCATGGCAGATAGCGCGTCAAGATTGATATACTTCACTTCTTCAAGGCTTATCACTTTGCCTTTTAAGCGTTTGAGAGATTCTAAGCTCTGAACGAATTGCTCTGCTGTTTTAAAGCTATCTGGTCTCACCTCGCGAAGCACATCTTGCATGGCTTGCTCTATTTCGGTTTCTGCGCGCCGAGCGTCGGCCTCAATTTGGCTTACCTTTTCAAATTCGTCTAGTACCTGCTCCGAGGTTTCAAAAATTTCATGTAGTTTTGCTGTGACATCTGCAAAGTCCGCTTCAGCAAGCCAATGATAGCGGTCTAAAATACTGCGGGTGAGAGCAATTAAATCTTCATAATGAAAGACCGTGGGGCTTTGTTCGTTAATGGCTTTGAACACACTGTATAAATCAGAAATTGCACGTACTAAATCCGGATTGCCTATCCGGCCAAATAAGCCGGTTGCTCGAGGGGCTTGTGCGGCAAACTCGCTGCCACAAAATGGGCTTTGCCAGATTTGAATAGGGTGCACGCGCTCAGGCTCAGGCTCTGCTTTAAAGGTTAGCGCTAAGCCATCGTCATAGATACCATAGCCATGACAATAGATAGGATTTTGCAGGTTTTTCTCAATAATATTGTAAGAGAAAAGTGCGTAACGACCCTCGTTTGGTTCGTAGAAGATATACAGTACATCTTCACCATTGGGTGATTTGATCTGGCGATGGAAAATTAAATCGTCCAGTTGGTCGTCAAAATAGCGTGTTTGCCCAGATTGTAAATAATAGCCACCAGGAAAAATAATTCCTTGGTTCTCAGGTAATTGAACACAGGCACCACCCAGCGCATCTTGGCGCAATACCTGTTGGGTGCGGCAATTATAAATAAAATAACGCCATTGTTTTTCTCGGTAGGGAAGTAACTTTAACAACACCATTTCGCCAACTTCGGCAAAACGTAAATCGCAATCTGCGAGTGATTGACTGGCGTCATCAACGGGTTCTTGATAAATACCTTCACCGCTTTGGGTATTGTTTTCTATTTTTACGGTGAGTTTGCCACTCGATACTTCAATAAATACTTTGTCGTTTACATTAATATGTGGGTGACGGCCTTCGACGTGATCGGCGCGATCGGTTTTTTGCCATTCAAAGTCAAAGTTTTCCACTTCGCCTAGGTCACGCTCTCCTCGGTTATCAATGTAATCTAAGGTTTCGTCTTTGGCGATTTGCCAGCGAAACACGCGGACATCAGAGAGCTTTTCGCCAATCTGAAATAGTGCAAAAAGCTTGTTTGATTTAACAAATAGGTGCTGTAGACGGGTGTCTTTGTAATACGTGTATAGTTCGTCGAAGTCCCGTAAGAAACGTTGATCAGTGAGGAATTTGGTTTCTTGCGGGTAAGGTTCTATTTCGTAATGATCTTCTTGCAAGTGTAGCTTTTGTACGGTGAATACATCGCTGACTTGGGTATTTTGTTTAAGCCCCATAAAGACATTATAAGCAAAGATAAGCTTGTCGCCGATCAGTACGATGTCGCGCGGTACGCAGTTATGCTCAGTACGAACTCTTGCTCGACCTTTCACTTTAAGCTCGGTGCTGCCAAAAGTATCAACACGCTGTTGGTTGAGTTTATCTATTTGACTTTTCAGTTCGCTGCCAAAGTTACTAAGTCGGCGTTTAATCAGTTGATAAGAGTCTTGTTCGAGCGTTCGCTCTGGCGCTTGTTGCGTTGCTTCCGTCATTCTTTGCTTTCCTATGTGCGCTGTCGCAAATGGGGGAGAGGAGCCAAGCAGATTGACTCCTCAGGGTTAATTACTCTAGTGGTTCGCTTTGTTTACTGCCATTTAACGAGCCGCCAAGTAACTTGAGTAGCTGCTGTTTGTCCGCATCTGAGCTATTGCTTAGTTGTTGGAAGAACTTACTCATGTTGATGTTTTTTAGCGTTTCCGACGACGCATTAGCACCAGCCAACACCCCTTTTAGGTCGTCCATCAAATTACGCTCACCGTTTAGGTGATCTTTAAATACGGTTTGTACCGTCTTACTTTCGCCGACTAAGCCGTCAATTGACTTGCCCACTGTGATGGCATTCATAAACTGGTTAAAGAACTGGCCGTCGCCGCCCATAAAGTTGATATCAGCACCGCTTAGTGCTTTACCTAATACTTCAGCCTGACTTGCAGAAACTTGTTTGTTTGCCTCGATACTCGCAAGCGTCAGCTCTTTCTGTTGATTTAGCTGTAGTGTAAAGCCTTCGTATTCACGGGCGTCTTTATCCATCTTATTAAGTGCTTCCAGCTTCTCTGTAAGACCTTTGGCTTCTGCTGACATCTTACGCTCAAGGTTGATAGCTTCTGCTTCACCTTGTTTTTCAATTGCTTCAGCCATTGCTGATTGAACCTCAGCTTCTGCTAAACCAATTTCACGTTTGCCTTGTGCCTCGGCTTCACTTTGCTTCTTGGTTGCCTCTGCCATTGCAGCTTGTACTTCGGCTTCGGCGCGGCCAATATCACGTTTGCCTTGTGCTTCGGCTTCTAGTTTTTGCTGTAGCACTTTAGCGTCTGTTTCGCCTTGTATCGCACTAGCAGTTGCTTTTGCCTTGATGATATCTGCTTCTGCAAGACCAGGCGCAGCCGCTTCAACTTGGGCAGCTTCGGCAAGAATCTTCTTCGACTCTGCGGTTTGGTTCGCAATACGTAGTTCTGCTGCGGCCATTTTTTCCATTTCACGGGCTTTAAATTCGGCAGCTTGCTCTTTAGCTTTAGCCGCTTCAATATCTTTAACCAACGCTTCTTCGGCCTCAGCTTGAGCAAGAATAATTTTCGCTTGCTTCTCACGCTCGGCTTCAGCAATACATTGCACGTCTTTGATGCGCTCTTGTTCCTCGGCAACGGTTTTCTCTACGGCAACCCGTTCACGCTGAACATCGGCGATTTCTTTTTGCTCGACTTCCAGTGCTTTGGCTTTTTGGATACGTAAAATTTCGGTTTCGCGTTCGCGTTCGATAATTTCAATTTGGCGAGAACGCGTGACTTTTTCTTCTTCTATGCCGAGTAAGCGAAGGCGATTTTGCTCTGCAACATCGATTTCGCGTTGTTTGTTGTGTTCTGCAATTGCAATTGCTTCGTCTGCTTTGAGGCGTGCTTCTTCGGCTTTTAAGCGCTCTTCATGCTTAACACGTTCAGCTTCAGCGGCTTCACGAGCGCGCACTGATTCGATTTCACGGCGCTGTCTCGCGCTGGCATCTTCTCGTTGACGCTCGACTTCTGCGGCTTTTTCAAAGGCTGCTTGGTTTTGGTTGTCGATTTGCGCTTTTTCATCGCATTTAAGTTGGTTAGTTTCCACGTTTTGGCGCGAGGTTTTTTCGGTAATACGGCGAATACCTTCAGCGTCAAGAATGTTATTTGGATCTAACTTTTCGATAGAGGTTTGTTCAAGATAATCAATCGCCACATCCTCTAACGTATAGCCAGATAAATCTTGTCCAATCACTTCTTTAATAGAATCTCGGAACTCATTACGATGTGTAAATAGCTCCTCAAAATTCATGCGCTTACCAACGGTTTTCAAGGCTTCGGAGAATTTTGCCTCAAATAATGCTTGTAAGGTTTCTGGTGCAGATGCGCGGGCACAGCCAACTTGTTTCGCAACACGTAGGATATCTTCTTTGTTTTCGTTTACGCGAATGTAAAAAGTAATGGCGATGTCAGCACGGATATTATCTTTACAGATCAGGCCGCTGTTTTCACGACGCTCTAATACCATGCGATTAGTTGAAATATCCATGACTTCCATTTTATGGATCACAGGTAGTACGATGCCGCCCGTTGTCGTAACATCAGGTTCGTTTTTCATCTTGTTGATGATCAGTGCCTGACCTTGTTCAACCTTGCGGTAGAACTTTCCAATCAGAAGTAGAATGGCAAAAATAATGACGATGGATATACCCACGATTGTGAGCACTGGTCCGAGGTTGTTTAGAAATTCCATGTTTTTTCCTGCGTTGCGCTATGTTGTTTGAGTTGGTATTAGCTGTATCAACT